>NZ_JBFUCA010000311.1:0-5097 GCF_056405475.1 Polaromonas sp. P1_G4 | reverse complement strand
GCTGGTGGAATACCCCGCTGGTWGCGCTYAAAGAACTCTTMAAGCCAGCATGAGCCGCGGGACTGGCTTTGCCAGACCGCAGGCGGGCGGCCCYCTCGGGGGGCAGGGAGCTACACGAAGTGAGCGACCGTGGGGGCCATATCTTTAAGCTACCCTGCAGATCTTCAGCATATTGGTGCCGCCCGGTGCGCCCATGGGTTCGCCGCAGGTGATGGCATAAATGTCACCGCTTTCGACGATGCCGCGTTTTTTCAGGTGGGCCTCGGCATCGCCGAGCGCGGTGTCGCGCTCGACACTCTGGTCCATCAGCAGCGGCCTGACATTGCGGTACAGCGCCATCTTGCGCTGGGTCGCCAGTTTGGGCGTCAGCGCGTAGATGGGGATATGGATACGGTGGCGGCTCATCCACAGCGCCGTAGAGCCCGAGTCGGTCAGCGCCACAATGGCTTTGCAACCCAGGTGGTGGGCCGTGAACAAGGCGCCCATGGCGATGGACTGGTCAATGCGGTCAAAGGTCATGCCGGTAAAGTCGGCGTCCAGTTTCACGTCCTCGGCTTTTTCGGCTTCGGCGCAGATGTTGGCCATCTCGACAATGGTCTCCAGCGGATAACGGCCGGCGGCGGTCTCGGCCGATGTCATGACGGCATCGGTGCCGTCGAGCACCGCGTTGGCCACGTCGCTGACCTCAGCGCGCGTGGGCACCGGGTTGGTGATCATGGACTCCATCATGTGGGTCGCGGTGATGACCACCTTGTCCAGCTCACGGGCCATGCGGATCATGCGTTTTTGCAGCGCCGGCACGGCCGCATTGCCGACCTCGATGGCCAGGTCGCCACGCGCGACCATGATGCCGTCGCTGGCCCTGCAGATGGCTTCCAGGTTCGGGATCGCTTCGGCACGCTCGATCTTGGCGATCAAGCCCGGCTTGTGGCGGTGCTCAGCACCGGCCACATTGCACAGCTGGCGCGCCATTTCCATGTCGCTGGCGTTCTGCGGAAAGCTCACCGCGACATAGTCGGCCTGGAAACTCATTGCGGTGCGAATGTCTTCCATGTCTTTGGCCGTCAGCGCCGGCGCCGTCAGACCGCCGCCCTGCTTATTGATGCCCTTGTTGTTGGACAACACGCCGCCGATTTTGACCGTCGCATGGACCTGCTCGCCCAAGACCCTGTCGACCGTCATGACGATCAGGCCGTCGTTGAGCAGCAGTGTGTCACCGGCCTTGACGTCGCGCGGCAGTTCCTTGTAGTCCAGGCCTACGCCGTTGATGTCACCAAGCTCGGTGCGGGACGCGTCGAGCACAAACTTCATGCCTTGCTCAAGCTGCACCTTGCCCTCGGCAAATTTGCCGACACGGATTTTCGGGCCCTGCAGGTCGGCCATGATGGCGACCTCGCGCCCGGCGCGGGTGGCGGCCTCTCGCACCAGCCTGGCACGATCGATGTGGTCTTGCGCCGTGCCGTGGCTGAAATTCAGCCGCACGCAGTTGACGCCAGCGCGAATCATCTGCTCCAGCAAGGCCGGATCGCTGGAGGCGGGGCCAAGGGTGGCAACGATTTTGGTGCCGCGGCGCTGCATCTTCATGTCTGTCTCCTGTAATTTAGTTTCTTATTTTTACACGAATGAGTTACGTGGCGGTTACCAAGCCATCGCCGCATCCGGGGTATTGGTCAGAAGCCGGAGGGGTGGCCCGCTGCATGCAACGTGTCGCGCCTTGAACCTGCAAACCGCGGTTTGCCGCATTTTGCAGGTAGCGCCTCAATGGCCCGCGCGCTTTTGCAGGATTTCAAAGGCCGGAAGCGTCTTGCCTTCCAGCACTTCCAGAAAAGCGCCGCCGCCGGTCGAGATGTAGTCGACCTGCTTTTCAATGCCGTATTTGGCAATGGCGGCCAGCGTGTCCCCGCCTCCGGCGATAGAGAACCCGCTGCTGTCCGCAACGGCGCGCGCAATGCCTTCGGTGCCTTTAGCGAACGCGTCAAACTCAAACACGCCGACCGGGCCGTTCCATACGATGGTGCCGGCCGCCTTGAGCTGCGCCGCAAGTCTCGCGGTGGTTTGCGGGCCGATATCAAGAATCAGGTCGTCATCGGCGACGTCAGTGGCCGCCTTGACGGTGGCCGGCGCGTCAGCGGCAAAGGTTTTGGCGGTGACAACGTCCGTCGGAATCGGCACCTCGGCGCCACGCGCCTTCATGGCGTCAATCACGGCTTTGGCTTCGGCCAGCAGGTCGGCTTCGGCCAGGCTTTTGCCGATTTTCAAACCGGCGGCCAGCATGAAGGTGTTGGCAATACCGCCGCCCACGATGAGCTGGTCAACATTGGCGGCGAGTGATTTGAGGATGGTGAGCTTGGTCGAGACCTTGCTGCCGGCCACGATGGCCACCAGCGGCCTGCGCGGGCTGGAAAGGGCTTTGGAGATGGCGTCCATCTCGGYGGCCAGCAGTGGGCCGGCGCTTGCCACGGGCGCGTACTGCGCAATGCCATAGGTGGAGGCTTCAGCGCGGTGCGCCGTGCCGAACGCATCGTGCACAAAAATATCGCAGAGCGCAGCCATCTTGCGCGCCAGCTCTTCGCTGTTTTTCTTCTCGCCCTTGTTGAGCCGGCAGTTCTCCAGCATCACCAGCTGGCCGGGTTTGACATCCACACCGTCCACCCAGCCGGAGGCCAGGGGAATGTCGCGCTTCATCAACTCGCCCATTCGTTTGGCCACAGGCGCCAGCGAATCGGCCGGCTTGAACTCACCCTCCACTGGCCGCCCGAGATGAGATGTCACCATGACCGCCGCGCCTGCGTCCAGGGCCATCTGGATGCAGGGAATCGAGGCGCGGATGCGCGTGTCTTCCGTGATGTTGCCGCTGTCATCCTGCGGCACGTTGAGGTCGGCACGGATGAACACGCGCTTGCCGRCAACTTTGCCGCTGGCGCACAGGTCGGAGAAACGGATGAAGTTCATAAATCGCTCGCACAATAAAAAAGGCTTTGGGCCACAGCGCCCAAAGCCCTAAATTGTAGGTGCCTGTATGTGCCTGGGCCCGTCAGACAAAGCCGGGAAAGCGTAAATTTAGGCATCAAATCGGCCTCCAGCCCACGCAGAACGAGCGCAAGCAGCTACTGATTTGATAGCAGTCGACACCAAACACGATGCGAAGCGAGTAACACCAAGGCCAGCAGGGGCCGCGGAACCGGCTTTGCCGGGCCGCAGGCGCCGTCCCCTGCAAGGGGAAAAGGGCTACACGCAGTGAGCCCGATAGGGGTGTGCTAATTTTTACCGTGGGGGCTCACCATCCAAACCCCATATGCAGCGGCAAATACACCGCCATGCCGGCCAGGATGGTGCCCAGCACGCCGTGACGCCAGTAATACCAGGCGGTGCCGGCGACTACCGCAAACAGCCGCGCGTCTTTCCAGGTTGCGATGAAATGGCCCTGCGTCATCACCATTTCCGGCACGATCACTGCGGCCAGCGCAGCAATGGGCGCGTAGTGCAGGCCGCGCTGCGCCCAGCCTGGCAGCGTCCAGGGCTTGCTGGAGAGAAAAAAGAAGGAGCGCGTGAGGACGGTCATCAGCGTCATGCCGATGATGGTCACCACCGTCCAGAGATCGGTCTGGTTCATGCTGCGTCTCCGGTTCCGGGAGTGGATACCGCAGGCTTGGCCGGCGCTGATTTTTCCAGCGCCAGGCAGACGATGACGGCTACGGCAATGCCCACCAGGATATTGAGCTTGAGCGGCAAGGCGAAGGTGGCGACAGCGGCGGCACCCGCGATGGCTGCAGACACCGCTCGCAGGCGGGTGGTGGCCAGCGACCACATGATGCCCAGCAGCGCCAGGATGCCGGCAAAGCCCAAGCCCCAGGACAGCGGAATGGAATTGGCCAGCGCAATGCCCACCAGCGTGGCACCCACCCAGCTGACCCAGCTCATGCCGCAGCTGCCGACCCAGTAGGCGTCCTGGGCTTCAATGCCGGCAGCATCGGCGGCCGGGTGCGGGAAGCGTTTGGTAAAAAGCACATAGTTCAGGTCGGCCATGCCGTAGCCAAAAGCCATGCGGCGCCACAGGCTCTGGTGCATCACATAGGGGCGCAGGTGAGCGCTGAAGACCATGAAGCGCAGGTTGACGCAAAACKAGGTAGCCAGAATCACCCACATGGGTGCGCCCGCCACGATGAGAGGCAAGGCTGCCAGTTGGGAACTGCCGGCAAAAACCAGCACCGCCATCAGCAGCACCTCGATAAGACTCATGCCCGACTTCACCATTGCCACGCCCGTCATCAGGCCCCAGGCGGCGATGCCAGGTGCAACGCTAGCGAGCTCACTCACCCCGAGCCGGAAGTCCGGATGCTTGAAGAATGTCTTCACAAAAACCCCGCCCTTTTCTGTTCCGTCATTTTTTTCACCCCTGTTTGGCGATATCCGGTTGAATGAAGACCATGCCGGGACGGATCTCAAACCCCCGCAAAAACTCGGACGCATCCAGCGCCTTGCCGCCGGCTTTTTGAAGGCGGCTCACACGTAGAACGCCGTCGGCGGCACAAATGTCCACACCTTGTGGCCCTGCGGCAAGGACTTCACCGGCCTGGGCATCCCCCGGCCGACGCGCATTCGCCAGAACTTCGGCACGCCAGAACTTGAGGGTTTGCCCGTCTACAACACCGGCCGCGCCGGGAAACGGGTTGAACGCCCGGATCCGCCGCTCGAGTACGGAAGCGCCTTGCGACCAGTCCAGTAATGCCTCATGTTTTTCAATTTTGTGTGCGTAAGTGATGCCGTCCGCGGGCTGAGAGACCGCGTGCAGGCCTCCGCACGCAGCGATCTCGAGGGCCTCCACGATGAGCCGCCCGCCCAGATTGGCCAGCTTGTCGTGCAGCGAAGCCGTGGTGTCGCCGGGTGCGATGCGCAGCTTTTCCGTCAGGAGCATGTCGCCCGTGTCCAGCCCGGCATCCATTTGCATGATGGTGACGCCGGTTTCCGGATCACCGGCTTCGATGGCCCGGTGAATCGGCGCGGCACCGCGCCATCTCGGCAACAGCGACGCGTGGATATTGAGGCAGCCCAACCGCGGTACATCCAGAACCCACTGCGGAAGAATGAGTCCATAGG
>NZ_JBFUCA010000310.1:0-5116 GCF_056405475.1 Polaromonas sp. P1_G4 | reverse complement strand
GGGCCAGACGGAYCAGGGCAAAAACTTGTTTGAGCCGMAGGCGAGTTGTTTTTGACCCCGGCTGGACCGAGCACCGCAGGTTGCCCGCAGCGAAGCGWAGGGACGCAGGAACCAGGGTCGCCTTTTCTTTGGTGACTTTCTTTTGGCGAAGCAAAAGAAAGTTACTTGCATGCCGGGCAACCCCCGGCCAGCAGTTCACAGCAATGAGCGCAGGGACCGAAGCAAGAACCAACCCTCGAAATGCACTTCCCTACGGAGACTCCTCATGCTCCAAGTAAAAAACATCAACCAATACTACGGCGGCTCCCACATCCTGCGGGACGTGAGCCTGGACGCTCACCTGGGCAAGGTCACAGTTCTGCTGGGTCGCAACGGCGTAGGAAAAACCACGCTGCTCAAATCACTGATGGGCCTGATCCCCATCAAGACCGGCACGATTGAATTCGACGGCAAACCCATCCAGGGCAACACGCCGTATGAGCGCGCCCGCGCAGGCATCGGCTTTGTGCCGCAGGGCCGCGAGATCTTCGCGCGCCTGACGGTGGAAGAAAACCTGCGCATGGGCCTGGCCTACAAAAGCGCCAGCACGCCGATTCCTGCCGAGCTGTATGAGCTGTTTCCGGTGCTCAAGCAGATGCTGAACCGTCGCGGCGGTGACTTGTCGGGTGGGCAGCAGCAGCAGCTGGCCATTGCACGCGCGCTGGCGGYCAAGCCCAAGCTGTTGATTCTTGACGAGCCCACCGAAGGCATACAGCCCAGCATCATCAAGGACATCGGCCGCGTGATCCGCATGYTGGCCGACCGCGGTGACATGGCCATCTTGCTGGTGGAGCAGTACTACGACTTCGCGCAGGAACTGGCGGACGACTACCTGGTGATGGAACGCGGCGAATTCATTGCGCGCGGCCAGGGTAAGGACATGGAAGCCAACGGCGTGCGGCAGCTGGTGGCGATTTAAGCAGGCTGCCTGTCGTCGCTTTGCCTCAAAGCCCGGTTTGTCCGGGCTTTTTTGTGCCTGCAGGCATGCCGATATTCGTATCAGTTCCGCGAACGTAGAATCGCAGCGGTCGCCGAAACAAACCGGCTAAAAACAATCAAAAAAAGGTAGATGCCGATGGCGTTGCTTGCGTTGGACAACTGGCTGATCCAGGCGAAATCTCATGCGGGCCTGTCGGGCTTTCGCCGCTTTCTGGTGGAGTTTGGCTGTTTCGGCCTCAAGGAAGCCAGGGCGTGCCTCTTTGCCRGGCTGTTCTTTGCAGCGGTGTTCCTTGTGCCGCGGGCCGGTGTGGCCGGTGTTCCGCGCTACGACCTGCTGCTTTTGATTGCGCTGCTGATTCAAGGCTGGATGGTGCTGGCCAAGCTGGAAACCCTGGATGAGCTGAAAGCCATCTGCCTCTTTCACGTGGTGGGGTTTGCGCTGGAGGTCTTCAAGACTTCCGGGTCCATACAGTCATGGAGCTACCCGGACTTTGCCTATACGAAAGTGTTTGGCGTGCCGCTGTTTTCCGGCTTCATGTATGCGGCGGTGGGCAGCTACATCATCCAGGCGTGGCGGCTGTTTGACCTGCGCATCCGGCATCACCCGCCTTACTGGATGGGTGTGGTGATTGCATTGCTGATCTACGGCAATTTTTTCACGCACCACTATTGGGGCGACTACCGCTGGTACATCGCCGCCTGCCTGGCCGGCTTGTACGCCAGGTCCACAGTGATCTTCCGGCCCTATGACCGGGACCGGAGCATGCCGCTGTTGCTGGCTTTTCTGCTGATCGGCTTCTTTATCTGGGTGGCTGAAAACATCAGCACGTTCTTCAGTCTGTGGCATTACCCCAACCAGCTGGGCGCCTGGTCCCTTGTCCATGTGGGCAAATGGAGTTCCTGGTCGCTGCTGGTGGTCATGACCTTCACCATCGTGGCCAACCTGAAGCATGTGAAGGCGCGCATCCATGTACCCGACTGAGACGGGCACTCCCCGCGTGAAGCTGCGCTTTGACCGCGAGGCGGCGCTATGGGCACTCTTCATTTTCATCATTGAAGTGCTGATCGCGACCGTGTGGTCGCACCACCGCTGGCTGCGGGGTTTTGTGGGCGACGTGCTGGCGGTGGTGTGGGTGTACCTTTTGCTCAAGACCGTGATCAAGGCCAACACCCAGGGCCTGGCGCTGGTGGCGTTTGCGGTGGGTTGCCTCGTGGAGCTGGCCCAGTATGTGGCCAGCGTCAACGGCTGGCACGTGCAGAACCGGGTGCTGAAGATTCTGCTGGGTTCGGTGGCTGACTGGATGGACGTGCTCGCCTATGCCTGCGGATTCCTGCTGATTTTGGCGCTGGAGTTCCTGCTGGCCCGCTGGAAGGCCGCCAGGAGGCCGATTACTCCGGTTACTTCGAGCGAAAGATGATCTCCTTCATGCGCTGAAGCCGGGGTGCCGTCATCGGCACCGTCAGCATGGTGCTGGCAATGGCCATCAGCAGCAGGGCGGTGAAGGTCTCATTGGAGATGATTTTCTTGCTCAGCAGGATGTTGACAAAGATGATCATGATCAGCCCTTTGGTCTGCAGCAGCCAGCCGATGAAGGAGCCTTCGCCGGGCGCCCATTTCAGCACTTTGCCTGCGATGTAAGTGCCCATCAACTTGCCGCCGACTGAAGCCACCAACAGCACCGCCGCGGCGATAAAAACAGCCTCTCCGCCGACGGACCAATTGGTGCGCAGCCCCGCACTGAGGAAGAACACCGGCATCATCACCAGCAGCACGTGATGGCGCAGCAGGTCCATGTGTTCCTGGTTGAACCACTCACCGTCGATGACGGCGCCGGCCAGGAAAGCCCCGATCATGTAGTCCAGCCCGGCCCATTCCGCACCGAAGGCGCAGACGATCAACCAGATCAACCCGACGTACCAGCGGTCACGCTCGGGCAGCCACACCATGAGCTTGCGAAAGGCATAGCTCACAACGCCGAACGCCACGAGAAAACCGACCTGGGTGCCCACCCGTTTCCAGTCCATCAGGATCAGTGCCAGCACGCCCCAGATCGCGATGTCGTCGAGGCTGGCGTAACGGATCAGGCGCTGGCCCACGGGCTGACGCAGGATGGCGAGCTTGTCCATCAGCAGGATCAGCACGGGCAGCGCCGTGACGGCGCAGGCCATGCCGACGCCCACCACAAACTGCCAGGGCATGCCTTGCGCGCCCAGCCACCCCGGGTACATCAGCATGCCTGCGGCCACGACGCAACCCAACACCAGCGGTGTGCTTAGCGCCAGGCCGGCGGTGATGCCGCTTTCGCGCCGGTGTTCCCAGGTCTTTTTGAGGTCCAGCTCGATGCCGGCGATCCAGACAAACACCATGACGGCCCACCAGGCAATGCCGTTGAGCGACTGCACCACCGGCGCGCTGAAGACAAAGGCGTAGTAGTCAGGGTAGACCTTGCCCAGGATGCCCGGGCCCAGCAAAATGCCGGCGATCATCTGCACCACCACCAGCGGCGCGTAGTAGTCGGTTCCGAGAACCCGCCAGATCAGGTAGGGCACCGCGAAGATGAGCGCCATGGCGATCAAGTAGGTTTCGGTGGTGGTCATTGCGGAGTCCATGGTTCCCTTTGTTTTTATGCCTTCCGGCTCCGTGCCGGCGGCCAAGCCCCGCATGGTAGACCATGGCGGTGGCGCCGGTTGTAAGCGGCCTGCCTGTCGGTTACCATGGCGTCGGCTGGCCCCATTGCCAGCCACGTCGCTCGGACGGTTCCGGGCGCTTACGTGAAAGTTTCTTATGTCCGCCTCTTCTTCAGGCAAGCGCCGCTTTGCGCGCATTGACCGGCTTCCCCCCTACGTCTTCAACATCACGGCCGAGCTGAGAATCGCGGCGCGCCGGCGCGGCGAGGACATCATCGACATGAGCATGGGCAACCCCGATGGGGCCACGCCCGCGCACATCGTGGCCAAGCTCACCGAGGTCGCGCAGCGGCCCGACACGCACGGCTATTCGGCCAGCAAGGGCATACCGCGGCTGCGGCGCGCCATTGCGCATTGGTACCAGAGCCGCTACCAGGTGGCGATTGACCCCGACACCGAGGCCATCGTCACCATCGGCTCCAAAGAGGGGTTGGCCCACCTGATGCTGGCCACGCTGGACCGCGGCGACACCGTGCTGGTGCCGGACCCAAGTTACCCCATTCACATTTACGGCGCGGTGATCGCGGGGGCCGATATTCGCTCGGTGCCGCTGACACCCGACACGGATTTTTTTGCCGAGCTGGAAAAAGCCATTCGCGGCAGCTACCCCAAGCCCAAGATGATGGTGCTGGGGTTTCCGTCCAACCCCACCGCGCAGTGCGTGGAGCTGGAGTTTTTCGAGAAGGTGATTGCACTGGCGCGCAAGCACGACATTTTTGTGGTGCACGACCTGGCCTATGCTGACATCGTGTTCGACGGCTGGAAGGCGCCTTCCATCATGCAGGTGCCGGGCGCCAAAGACATCGCGGTGGAATTTTTTACGCTCTCCAAAAGCTACAACATGGCAGGCTGGCGTGTCGGCTTCATGGTGGGCAACCCCGACCTGGTGGCCGCGCTGGCGCGCATCAAGAGCTATCACGACTACGGCACCTTCACCCCGCTGCAGGTGGCCGCGATTGCCGCGCTGGAAGGCGACCAGCAATGCGTGAGGGACATTACCGCGCAATACCAGGCGCGGCGCGACGTGCTCTACAAGGGCCTGACCGAAGCGGGCTGGCCGGTTGACTGCCCCAAGGCGTCGATGTACATCTGGGCGCGCATTCCCGAGGCTTACCGCAAGCTGGGCTCGCTGGAATTCGCCAAGCAGCTGCTGGAAAAAGCCAAGGTGTGCGTGTCACCGGGAATCGGCTTTGGTGACCACGGTGACGACCATGTGCGCTTTGCCTTGATCGAAAACGAAGCCCGCATCCGCCAGGCGGTGCGCGGCATCAAGGCCATGTTCAAGGCGGATGGCGTGCTGAAATCCGCACAGACCGATAAGCAGGAAGGATAAAAAAAGTGGGCCGCAAGCGGCCCACTTTGACATGACTCCATACCGGCACCAAAGGTGTCGGCGCTGTTTTCTTCAACTGTCGGTGGCGTTGGGTGTGCCTTTTCCTGCGATACCGGT
>NZ_JBFUCA010000309.1:0-5124 GCF_056405475.1 Polaromonas sp. P1_G4 | reverse complement strand
GCACGCGCGGGCTCAGCTTGGTAAACGAAGCCACGATAGCCGGCTTGAGCAGCGCGGGATCCAGCAACATTAAAGATTTTTTGGTACTCATATAGGTTTCTCTTTGAGCCTTGCGGTTATTTGCCTGGCCACAGCATCAGGTGCTCGACCATGGGGCCCAGCGCCAGGCCGGGCACGTAGTTAAGCAACCCCACCAGCAGCACAGTGCCTATCAACAGCGTCACGAACAGCGGGCCGTGCGTGGGCATGGTGCCGGCCGTAACCGGCAGGCGTTTCTTGGCGGCCAGCGCACCGGCAATGGCCAGCACCGGAACGATGAAGCCGAAGCGCCCCAGCCACATGACGATGCCCAGCAGCGTGTTGTAGAACGGCGTGTTGGCAGACAGGCCCGCGAAGGCGCTGCCGTTGTTGTTGCCGGCCGAGCTCAGCGCATAGAGGATTTCGGAGAAACCGTGCGCGCCGGGGTTGGCAATGCCAGCCTTGCCTGCGCCCGCCAATACGGCGATGGCAGTGCCGGCCAGCACCAGGATGGGCGTGACCAGGATGGCGATCGAAGTCAGCTTCATCTCATGCGCCTCGATCTTCTTGCCCAGGTATTCCGGCGTGCGRCCGATCATGAGGCCGGCGATGAACACCGCCAGGATGGCGAAGATCAGCATGCCGTAGAGGCCCGTGCCAACGCCGCCGAACACCACCTCGCCCAGCTGCATCATCACCATGGGCACCATGCCGCCCAGCGGCGTGAAGGAGTCGTGCATGGCATTGACCGCGCCGCAGGAGGCCGCCGTCGTGATGACCGCGAACAGGCTGGAGGCATTGATGCCGAAGCGGGTTTCCTTGCCTTCCATGTTGCCGCCGGCCTGCAGCGCGCTGGCCGTCTGGTCCACGCCCAGAGGCGGCAGCAAGGGGTTGCCGGCCTGCTCAGCCGGGGTGATGGCCCCCACCGCGATGACAAACATCACCGTCATGGCGGCCAGCACGGCCCAGCCCTGGCGCTGGTCGCCCACCGCGCGGCCGAAGGCGAAGCACAGCGCCGCCGGAATCAGGAAGATGGACAACATCTGAAAGAAATTGCTCAGCGCGGTCGGGTTTTCATAAGGGTGCGCTGAATTGGCGTTGAAGAAGCCGCCGCCGTTGGTGCCCAGCATCTTGATGGCTTCCTGAGACGCGACCGGGCCCATGGCCAGGGTCTGCTTGTCGGATTTGGCATCCTCCATCACGGGATTGCCCTTGTCGTCTTTCAGCGCCTGGCCATCAGGGCCGTTTTTCGGCTGCTGATAGCTAGTCACTTCCAGCGTGCTCACGTCTTTGTAGGCATCAAAGTTCTGGATGACGCCCTGCCCCACAAGGAAGACGGCAAACACCAGCGACAGCGGCAGCAGCAGCCAGGCCGTGATGCGCGTCACGTCCACCCAGAAGTTGCCGATGGCGCCGGTCGCCCGCGCAGMAAAACCGCGGAACAGCGCAAACACCACGGCAATGCCGGTGGCGGCCGAGAAGAAGTTCTGCACAGCGAGCACCAGCATCTGCGTGAGGTAGCTCATGGTGGACTCGCCGGCATAGCCCTGCCAGTTGGTGTTGGAGACAAAGCTGACGGCGGTGTTGAAGGCCGAATCGGGCGTTACCGCGGCCATGCCGGCCGGGTTGAGCGGCAGCCAGACCTGCAAGCGCTGCAGTGCATAAACGGCCAACACACCGAGCGCATTGAAAGCCAGCAAGGCCAGCGCGTACTGCGACCACTTCATGTTGGTATAGGCCGATGTACCGGCCAGGCGATACAGCGGCGCTTCCGCCTTATGCATCCAGTTGGGGAGGCTGCCGGAATACAGGCGGGCCAGCCAGATGCCCAGCGGCCACGCAGTGGCCAGCAATACACCCAGAAAAAGGGCCAGCAGACCCCAAGACGAGTTGCTCATCAAAACTCCTCGGCGCAGATCAGCGCATAGACGAGGTAGGTGAGCAGCAGGACAGCACAGACGCCGCCAAAGCCGTACAAAACGTCCAGGCTGATCATGAACGGCCTCCTTCGGACTTTTCAAGCTTCTGGAAGCCCCAGACCAGCAAGACCATCACACCCCAGAGGGCGGCGGCACCAAGAATAAACGCGAGATCCATGATCTTTCTCCAACAAACAACGATGGGGAAAGTTTCGGATCCGGTGTGTAAAAACGGGGATGAAAGACCGGCAGCCGGTATAAAGAAAGCGTAAAAATCAGGGGTTAAACCCTGTTCAGGCCGATACGTGAGGCCGCATCACCACGCGCAGGTGCAGCGCGCGCAGGGCGTCAATGTCGTCCAGCAGGGACGAGGCCTCGGGCAGCGGGGAAACCGGGTCATCGGCGAGCTCCAGCAGCAAGAGCAGACGTGCGGCTTTGGCATGGAGCGCCTCCATAGCCTGCGAAACCTCGCTGTGGTTTTCCATCGCACCGGCGTGGCTACCGCATCGCGCTGCGAGTGACCATGTAAATGCCTATCAGCAGCAGACCGGTGAAAAAAAGGCGCCTGAAACCCTTCTCGCCCACCCGCCCGCGCAGCTTCTGACCGGCGGCCATCCCCAACAAGGCAGCAGGCAATGGCAGCAGCAAACTCCAGCCACCCGGCATGCTGCCCATGGCAAAAGAGCCTTCCATCACCAGGCGCAGAAAAAGTGCGGCAGTGGAAACGGTGAAGGACAGGCCCAGCGCCTGCACCAGTTCGTCTTTCTTGAGCGACAAGGCCTGCAGGTAAGGTACAGCCGGAAAGACAAACACGCCGGTGGCCGAGGTGATGGCGCCGGTCGCCAAGCCGGCAGCGAAGGAAAAAAACCGCTCACCGCGCGGCGGGACCGCCAGCGGCAGTGCGCACAGCCCCAGTAGTGCATAAATGATCAGCGCAGCGCCCAAGCCTGCCGACGCGAGGTCCGTATCAAGGGTAACCAGGCTGACCGGTGCCCACAGCGTCCCCGCGACCACCCCAGCCTGCAGCGGCCACAGACGCCGCAACAGGCTTTCCAGCGCAGCGCCATCCCACATCTGCCAGGCATTCGTCAGCAACGAAGGCAGGATCAGGATGACGGCTGCCTGCGCAGGCGGCATCACGCCGGCCAGCAAGCCCATGGAAAGTGTTGGCAACCCCAGGCCCACCACGCCCTTGACGAGGCCGGCCAGCAGGAATACGCCGGCGACGACGGCCATCAAGAGGGTGTCGTTCCCTGCACCCATGAAGTTGTTCATTGAGTTCATGTCGCCGATTCTGCGCAGCGGCGCGTTTGCGCTCAAGCGGTAATATCCGTTCACAGCCTTCGCCGTTACCGAAGGCTAAAACGCCTTCAGCTCATGCCCGCCACCCTTCGCTTTGACCTTATCGACCTTCGGCTGTTTCTGCACACCGTCGATACCGGCAGTATCACAGCGGGCAGCAGGCTTTCGCACCTGGCGCTCGCCTCGGCCAGCGCACGCATACGCGGCATGGAAGACGCATTGGGGGTCCCGCTGCTGGAGCGTCTGCGCGCCGGTGTGAAACCGACCAAGGCCGGCCTGGCCGTGGCTCACCATGCGCGGCTGGTGTTGCAGCAAATCGAGCGCATGCATGGTGAGATCGGCGACTATGCGGGCGGGCTGGCGGGCAACGTGCGTTTGCTGTCGAACACCGCCGCCATCACCGACTACCTGCCGCAGGCGCTGGCGGATTTCCTCAACACCCATCCAGCCATCGACGTCGACCTGGAGGAGCGTCCCAGCCACCTGATCGTGTCGCAGTTGCTGGGCCAGGTGGCCGACCTCGGCATCGTGGCCGACTCCGCCGACATCTCCAGCCTTGAATCAAAACCTTTCCGGCGCGACCAGCTTGTGCTGGTGGTTCCAGCCGGCAGCGGATTCGGCCGCCAGCGCCATGCTCCGTTCGGGCAAGCCCTGGGCCATGACTTCGTCGGCCTGGGGGAAGACAGCGCGCTGCAACAGCACCTGAACCTGCAGGCCGAACGCCTGGGGCTGCGCATGCGGACCCGCATACGGCTGCGCAGCTTTGAGGCAGTCTGCCGCATGGTGGAGGCGGGTGTCGGCGTGGCGGTGGTGCCGGCCGTCGCGGCCGAACGCCATGTGGAGGCAGGCAAGCTGCGCAGCCTCAAGCTGACCGACACCTGGGCCGACCGGCAATTGCTGATCTGCGCGCGCCGCTTTGACCAGCTGTCGCTGCCGGCGCTGCGACTGGTCGAGTCCCTGTGCGCGCCTGCCGCGCCGCCGGAGCGCTCACACACGCACAAAACGCCCAAACGATAAAGTCATGCCCATGCAAACCCCTGAACCCACAGACCTGCTGGCCCGATCCTGGCGGCATTGCGCGGGCGCCCTTGCCGCACGGCCGATCGGGCCTGCGGTGTTTGATGAACTGGTGGCGCGCTACTCGGAGCCGCACCGCAAGTACCACACGCTGCAGCACCTCACGGAATGCCTCGCGCATTTCGAGGCCGTTCGCGATCTGGCCGTACAGCCCGCAGAGGTCGAGATGGCGTTGTGGTTCCATGATGCGATTTACGACACGCAGCGCCACGACAACGAGGAAACAAGCGCCGACTGGGCTCGCGAGGTGCTGCTGGCGCACGGCACTGCCACGGCCGCCGCGCAGCGTGTTCACGACCTGGTCATGGCCACCCGCCATACGGCGCTGCCAGCCTCGCCTGACGAACAGTTGCTGGTCGATATCGACCTGTCCATCCTGGGCGCCGGCCCCGGCAGGTTTGCCGAGTACGAGCAGCAGATCCGGCACGAATACGCTTTTGTGCCCGCCGCCCTGTTCCAGCAAAAGCGGCGCGAAATCCTGCAGGGTTTCCTGGACCGGCCTGTGATCTACAGCACGGCGCATTTCCGCGAAACACTGGAAGCACGTGCACGCGAGAACCTGTGCAGGGCGATTGCCGGCACGACTTCGGCAACCACCCCTTCAGCACCATGAACATCTGCCCCCATTGCCACCAGGCCGGAATCAAAACCTGGGAAAAACGTCTCTCCAGCCGAGGCAACCCCGCCACCTGCACCTTGTGCGGAGGGCTCTCGCATGTTCTGGCCAGCGCTGCGGGCGGCACATTTGTCCTCACATCCGTCCTGTTGGTGATTGCCGTCCTTRCCGGCTTCTTGACCAACTCATGGC
>NZ_JBFUCA010000308.1:0-5167 GCF_056405475.1 Polaromonas sp. P1_G4 | reverse complement strand
GGGCAGTGTTGGTGCTATTAAATCAATAGCTGCTTGCGCAAGAAAAGAAAGGGCTGGAGCTTGAAAAGGCTCTGGCCCTTTTTCATGGCTCTTTCTGCAGTACTCCCGGAACACGAGTGCTGCTGAAAGCGCCTTCGCTGTTTTGTATTTCGAACAAGAGAACGTATGACTCAACCCGATGCCCTCCAGGAACTGGTCAGCACCGCCCATGCCAGTTTTGCGCAGGCCAACACGCCCGCCGACCTGGAAAACGCCAAGGCGCAGTTCCTGGGCAAAACCGGCCGCGTCACGGAATTGATGAAAGGCATGGCCGCACTCAGCGTGGAAGAAAAAAAATCCCGTGGTGCCGCCATCAACCTGGCCAAACAGGCCATCGAAGCTGCATTGAACGATCGCCGTCAGGCACTGGCCGATGCCGAGCTGCAAAAACAACTGAAAGCCGAAGCGTTCGACGTGAGCCTGCCCGGCCGCCAGCGCGCGCAAGGCGGCTTGCATCCCGTTTCGCTGACGCTGGAACGCATTGAAGGCATTTTTGGCTCCATGGGTTTCGACGTGGCCCAAGGCCCCGAGATCGAGACCGACTGGTTTAATTTCACCGCGCTCAATACGCCCGAAGACCATCCAGCGCGTTCGATGCACGACACCTTTTATGTCGAGGGCGGCACCGAGGCCGCGCCCAACCTGCTGCGCACCCACACCAGTCCCATGCAGATCCGCTATGCGGTCCAGCATGTCAAGAAGCATCGCGCGCTGATCGATGCCGGCGGCCGCATGCCCGAAATTCGCGTCATCGCACCGGGCCGCACCTACCGTGTCGACAGTGATGCCACCCACTCGCCCATGTTCCACCAGTGCGAGGGCCTGTGGATAGGCGAGAACGTGAGCTTCAAGGATCTCAAATTCGTCTTCACCGATTTCTGCCGCACCTTCTTTGAAAGCGACGATCTGGTGCTGCGTTTCAGGCCCAGCTTTTTCCCTTTCACCGAGCCCAGTGCCGAGATCGACATCCAGTTCCAGGCTGGCCCGCTGGCCGGCCGCTGGCTCGAAGTCGCCGGTTCCGGCCAGGTGCACCCGAACGTGGTGCGCAACATGGGGCTGGACCCCGAGAAATACATCGGCTTTGCCTTCGGCATGGGCCCTGACCGCCTGACCATGCTGCGCTACGGCGTGAATGACCTGCGCCTGTTCTTCGACGGCGACATCCGCTTCCTCTCCCAGTTTCAGTCCTGAAATTACAAGAACAAGAAAAACAAGGTTAGACCATGCAATTCCCAGAATCCTGGTTGCGCGAATTCTGCAACCCGCCTTTGACGACCCAGCAGCTCGCCGACACACTCACCATGGCCGGCCTGGAGGTCGAAGAACTCAAGCCGGTGGCGCCTCCGTTCACCAGGATTGTTGTTGGCGAAATCAAGGAAGCCGTCCAACACCCGGATGCCGACCGCCTGCGCGTCTGCCAGGTCGACGTGGGGCAGGGCAGCCTGCTCAACATCGTTTGCGGTGCACCCAACGCCCGCGTCGGCATCAAGGTGCCATGTGCCCTGGTCGGCGCCGAGTTGCCTCCCGGTGAAGACGGCAAGCCCTTCCTGATCAAGGTCGGCAAACTGCGCGGCGTGGAAAGCCAGGGCATGCTGTGTTCGGCGCGCGAACTCAAGCTCTCTGAAGACAACGGCGGCCTGCTCGAACTGGTGGCCGATGCGCCGCTGGGCCAGGACATCCGTGAGCATTTGAAGCTCGACGACACCCTGTTCACCCTCAAGCTCACGCCCAACCTGGCGCATTGTCTGAGCGTCTACGGTGTTGCGCGCGAAGTCGCTGCGCTCACGGGTGCACCGCTGAAGACACCGGTCATTCCCGCCGTGGCTGCCGCCGACACCGCGAAACTGCCGGTGAAGATCAGCGCGCCCGATTTGTGCGGCCGCTTTTCCGGCCGCGTGGTGCGCAACGTCAATACGAAAGCCACCACACCCCAATGGATGGTCGATCGCCTGGCGCGCTGCGGCCAGCGCAGCGTGACGGCGCTGGTGGACATCTCCAACTACGTGATGTTCGAGCTGGGCCGTCCCTCGCACATCTTTGACCTCGAAAAAATCCATGGCGGGCTCGATGTCCGCTGGGGCAAGCCCGGCGAGACGCTCAAGCTGCTCAACGGCAATACCGTGACGGTTGACGAAAAAGTTGGCGTGATTGCCGACAATGCACAGGTGGAGTCGCTGGCCGGCATCATGGGCGGCGATGCGACCGCCGTCTCGGACGACACGAAACATGTCTACGTCGAAGCTGCCTTCTGGTGGCCCAAGGCCATCGCTGGCCGTTCGCGCCGTTATAACTTTTCGACTGACGCAGGCCACCGTTTTGAGCGAGGCGTTGATCCCGGGCAGACCGTCGAGCACATCGAGCGCATCACCCAGCTGATCATCGACATCTGCGGCACACCGGAAACGGTGTGCGGCCCCATGGACGACCAGCAGGTTAACGTGCCCAAAGCGGTGCCAGTCACTTTGAGGGTGGCGCGTGCAGCCAAGGTGATCGGCATGCCCCTCACGCAGGCGCAATGCCTGGACGCCCTCCAGCGTCTGGGCCTGCCGGTGACGCAAGGCGAGGGCACGCTGACCGTGACACCGCCCAGCTACCGCTTTGATCTGCAGATCGAAGAAGACCTGATTGAAGAAGTGGTGCGCATGGTGGGTTACAACCAGCTCCCCGAAACACCGCCGCTGGCCCCCATCACCGCCAGGTTGCGCGCTGAAGCCGAACGCAGCCCCTTTGGCGTGCGTCGCGCCCTGGCATCACTGGGTTACCAGGAAACCATTAACTTCAGCTTCGTGGAAGAGCGCTGGGAGCTTGAGCTTGCCGGTAATCCCAACCCCATCAAGCTGCTCAATCCCATCGCCAGCCAGATGAGCGTGATGCGCTCTTCACTGCTGGGTTCGCTCCTGCAGGTGCTCAAGTTCAACCTGGACCGCAAGGCGCCCCGTGTGAACGTGTTTGAGTTGGGCCGCGTTTTTCTGCGCGACACCCAGGTTCAGAACACCGACACCACTGTGGCAGGCTTCAACCAGCCCATGCGTGTGGCTGGCCTGGCCTACGGCCCTCGGGCGGCGATGAACTGGAGCCAGCCTGACAAGGCCGTGGATTTCTTCGATGTCAAGGGCGACGTGGAGACTTTGCTTGCACCGCTTCAGGCCGTTTTTGCGCCGGCGGTGCACCCCGCCATGCATCCCGGCCGCTGCGCAAGCGTGTCCGTGGGCGGCAAGCCGATTGGCTTTGTGGGCGAGTTGCACCCGCAGTGGCGCCAGGGCTACGACCTGGCCCAGGCGCCGCTCCTGTTTGAGCTGGAGCTTGATGCCGTGCTGCAGCGGCTTGTGCCGGAGTTCAAGCCGGTCAGTAAGCTCCAGCCGGTGGAGCGTGACATCGCCGTCATCGTGGCCGAAAGCGTCACACATGCTGCGCTGATGTCGGCCATCCACGGTGCAAACACGCAGGGCCTGCTCAAGGGCGCGACGCTGTTTGACGTCTATCGGCCGCAGCAGGCAAGCGCGAGCATGCAGCTTGGCGAAAAAAGCCTGGCCGTGCGCTTGGTGCTTTCGAGCGACGCCGCTACACTGACAGATGAGGAGATTGAGGCGGCCGTTCAGTCGGTGCTCGACAATCTGCAAGGTCAGTTGGGTGCCCGCTTGCGGGCCTGACCTTTCACGAATAGCGCTCACAATAAAAGTCGCCAGGAGTACCGTTGCATGGATTTTTCTGTAGAAAGCCTGGAAACCCCGGCGCTGACAAAGGCGCATCTGGCCGAGTTGCTGTTTGAACAGATCGGGCTCAACAAACGCGAATCAAAAGACATGATCGACGCGTTTTTTGACCTGATCTCGGACAGCCTGGTGGACGGAAATGATGTGAAAATTTCCGGGTTTGGTAATTTCCAGATTCGCACCAAAGCCCCACGCCCTGGCCGCAACCCGCGAACCGGCGAAGCCATCCCCATTGAGGCCCGCAGGGTGGTGACATTTCATGCCAGCCACAAGCTCAAAGACCAGATCCAGGGCGAAACTGTTGCCGAATAAGTACTAAACCCGGTGGCTTTGTCCGCTTGATTTACGTATCCGGGTAGGTGGTTGTAATTAAATGTCACCTGTGTGACGGAACAACACATGCCAAAAAACCGGCTCAACTCTTTGCGCTAAGTTTCGACTTAGAGTAGATTTGGAGGTTTCCTCCTTAGCGCATTGATTTAATTGGAGAAAACGCTCCCACCCATTCCCGCGAAACGCTATTTCACCATCGGTGAAGTCAGTGATTTGTGCGGTGTCAAACCTCACGTGCTCCGTTATTGGGAGCAAGAGTTCACGCAGCTACGCCCGATGAAGAGGCGTGGCAACCGCCGCTACTACCAGCACCATGAGGTGCTGATGATCCGCCGGATCCGTGATTTGCTCTATGACCAGGGCTTCACCATCAGCGGCGCACGCAACAAGCTTCAGGAAATTGTCCAGACCGAACGCGACAAGCGCCGTAACGGTGAAGTCATGCTTGACGGCGTAGAAGTGCTGGAAGGCGGTGAGTCCCTGCTGGAGGATTTTGAGGATTCCAGTGACCACTCGGACTTTGAAGACAGCGAGCCGGAGGGCGCGGATTTGCCCAGCGGCAGCGCGGCTCAGCAACGACTGCAATTGGTACGGCGCGAGTTGTTTGAAATTCGTGATCTCCTCAGCGCCGGGCACTGAGAAGCATTTTCGGCACGCTATAATAAAAGGCTTGTCGGTGTGTGGCGCAGCCTGGTAGCGCACTTGCATGGGGTGCAAGGGGTCGAAGGTTCGAATCCTTTCACACCGACCAATAAAACCATCAGATAGCCGGTTAGCTAACGCTAACCGGCTTTTTTTGTTTGGGTCGAATATTTGTTGAAGTAGCCGGTCGGCTGTCTTTGAGATCGACGTCAGAGGATTGCCCGTCGTTTAGCTCGACGCAATCGTGTCTGGGGAAAACGCGATGGCAAGTTGCAGGCGCCTGCGTATCAGGCCGGAACAATGCTGGGGATCTGCGTGGCCGGCGGGGTGTTACGGCTGCGGCCGCAGCGAACCAGGCCGTCAATCATCACCATGCCAACGCCGGGAATATCCCCGCGTTGCACACTGTCCAGCAGGTTGAGCCCCGCTGAGTGCTGGGC
>NZ_JBFUCA010000307.1:0-5179 GCF_056405475.1 Polaromonas sp. P1_G4 | reverse complement strand
ACACGGAACACTGGCGGAAGAAGTCCTTATGTCATTCTTGCGGCTTGTCACCGACGCAAAGCCTGAGCGCGCTGGCAGCTAACGTCCCTGACATACCATGACGATCAACCCTTCAATCGAGAGGACGTGTCCCGGCAAGCCGGGTCATGCCTTGCATCTCAAACGTTAGACAACACGAAATACGCCATGGCTTTCGCTTCACATGAGGAGTACTTCGCAAGCGTGCCCGCTGATTTGCGCCTTCAGCTCCAATCCATTCAGGAAAAAGTTGAGGCGTTGGTGCCTGGTGCCTCGCGCTGCATAAGCTACAACATGCCCGCGTTCAAGCGCGGTCGGGTGTTCTTTTACTTCGCCGCATTCAAGAAGCACATTGGTGTCTATCCGCCGGTCACGCAAGATGCACGCCTCATGCAGGAACTCGCGCCATACCGTGGCGAAAAGGGCAATTTGTCCTTCCCGCTGAAGGAGGCGCTTCCTATCGAGCTTATTGGCCGGGTTGCCCTGGCGCTGTCGCAAGAGTACGGCCGCAAGTGAACGGCGAGCGTGGTCCCTGACCTTTCGTTGCTTCCTGGAGTTCTCTTTGCCGCAGGTGGGGCAGGGGGCAGCGCCGACGCTGCGGCATGCGCGCACTGAGGCCTGCCTCTGCATAGGGCTGAAACGAAGACGGCGCTTTTTTGCGCGCCCCCTTGTTTTGCTATCAAATCAGTAGCTGCTTGCGCTCATCCGCATTGGTCTTGGGGCCTGTTTCGTATATGAAAATACCCAAAAACAGTTGATTCTGGCGCTGCCATACCTCGCAAAAGACCCTGTAGTGGCCTCCAAAGAGCGGTTTTGACCTCTTTTTATGCATGAAAACTGGCTGCAGACCAATGTGGACGGGCGCAAGCAGCTATTAAATCAATAGCATTTCGAGCGGGAAGGGGGCCTATCTGACGACCGGACTCGTGCGCACGCCTGTGCTTGTCTGTCGCATCCACGCCATAGATTCCAAAGCGTTCTTGGCGAGGTCGATTCTCATGGTGATAATCGCCGTGATTTGCCTCCCCAGGTGAACTGATGAAGCCGCAGGTCTCACGACCGGAGGCCCGCCTGGGATGGGGATCCTCGCATTCATGCGAGACAAGCGGCGAGCACTGGATAAGGACCCCGTGCATTCGTCACTGATGTACTTCTAATATTGGGGGGATTGGCTTTGAGCCTGACAAAGATTTCACTTGTGCTATTCATTGGGGGCCTGGTATGGCTCGGTGCCGAATATGCAGAGGACCGCAAGCGCCCTTCGCGCCACAAGGTCCCTTCTGAGGCTGAATTGAGCACTGCCACCGGCAAAGCCCTGAGCGCCCGCGTTGTTGAGCGCAAGACAAAAAAAGGTGTACTTGCGAGCCGTTACGCGGAGCTGGACATACAAACCTCTGCAGGCATCGAGACTGTGCGCGTGGGCGAGCCGAACTCTGAGCGTTCGCTGGACGGGCTGGGTGGTGAAACCGTGACAGTCAGGTTCGATCCGAAGGATGAAAAGTCGGTGTTCAGTCTGAGCACCCCAAGCCGCCAGGTGATCGCGTACCGCGATACAGCCGCGTTCAAGGCCAAGCTTGTCGAGGGCAACAGCGGCGGCTACACCATTGGCTGGATCGCGGTAGCGTTGGGCGTTCTTGGCTTCTGGTTTGGCCGTAAGGTGGCAGCGAGTTGACCAGAAGTGCTGTGTCTTGCCCGGGGCCGCGCAGCTCAAACGGGGGCACGGTATTTCTGCTACTCAAAACAGCCACACCAACCCCATGAGTCTTATCGCCGAGCCCATTTCTCCCCAGTTCGCGGCGAGCACGCTGCGGAATTTGCTGACACCGACCTTCGGACCCCTTCAGGGCTGGAAGAGCGGCCGTGGCCACAGCTGGTTCACAAGCTCCACCAAGCTGTTCAAGCTTGAGTTCTACGGGCGTGTGCCGAGTTGGTCGTTCGAGTTCGCATTGAATCTCTGCCCCAAATATCCGTCCCATATGAAAGCCGCTGTCTCGTCGATGGCGAGCTTCGATCTGGAGATCGACCTCAAGCGATTGGCCGACGCGCACAACCTGCCATTGAGCCTAAAGGGCGTGCTGCCTGGTGGTGAAAACCAATACACCATGCTGGTGAACAACGGCCCGGCAGCAGAGCGTGCCGCGGCTGAGCTTGCCTCTGTACTGGCGCATGCACTGCCGTTGCTGGCAGGGATCGACAGTTGGCAGGCGCTGGACCATTGGGCCAACCGCGTACCGGATGCCGACTGCCCGTTTCGGTTCTTGCGTCGGCCCACCACCTGGACACCCATGAACCACCATGCCGACCTCGCCATCGCCAGGGCAGCAGATGCGCCTGACTTTGCCGCCCGGGCATCGGGCAAGCTGTCTCGCTACCGCGAGCGCGGCACGCCGATGGTTGGCTTTCTGGAAACGTTTATCGCCGCATGCGGCCTGCCCACATGAGCCGGCGTGGCGCCCGGAACCCTCCATTCAATGGTGTAGCCGCCATTGTTGGCCTTGGCCGCCTCGCCAAGCAGGGTTGTACCGGGTATCTCAAACCTTAGGCGTCACCGGCCATGCAAAAACTTCTACTCGTCGGTGCGTGCTGGGCCTTCTGGCTGATTTATGTCGTCGCGACCGTCAAGACCGATCTGAGAGCCGGCATCTCCTTGTGGCCATTCGTCAAGATGGCAGTCGCTGCCGTTGTTGCCGGATACGTCAGCTCAGTCCTTCTGCGCCCTTCGACCGAAGCTCAGGATGAAGCCGAAGAATCCCACTGGCGGCCCATGCCGCTGTTGATCAGGGTTGTCCTGGCCGTCGCAATCTTCACTGGAGGCCTTGGGCTGATCGCCATGAGCCTGGCTACCTCTTTGTTCGGTGTCATCGGAGTGGTGATCGGGATTGCCTGCTTGCCCATAGCGCTCTACTTTCTTGTCGCCGGCAAATACAATCCGCACGATGTGCCTTGAGTACTCTAAAAAGGGCACTGAACCCTTCTATCGGGAGGTGCTGATCGGAAAACCGGTCAGCACGGCCCTTCCAAAGCGTTAAGCTGTGCACGTGACGGCAATTCCACTCTTGCTATCTGACGCGGACCACAGGCTTAATACGCGGAAAGCATCACACACAACACCATGCGTTCACTTTTAGCCCTGCTTGCGTTTGTCATCACCTCAACACTCGCCACGGCTGCAGAGCCCAGCAAGGTCAGGACTAGCTCGTTTGTACTTCTTGCTGAATCAAGGCTTCCYGATGCAGCGGCCTTTCGTGCACAGCTTGAGGTGCGGCTCAAGGGAAGGGTCAAGATTGATGACATGGAAACAGACGGCCAAAAGGTCATTCTTCTTCGATCGCGGGGTGGCACCGTGATGATTGGGCTGATCGATGCGCCCCTGCCAAAAGGCCAGATTGACGACTTGTGCCAAGGCGCCTGGTACTGGAGGAGGGCCTGCGAAGAGACTGCCCGGCACAAAGCCCATGTCTACGTCAGTATTCTGGACACGAATCTCGATCAGCTGGACGCTTATCTCTTGCAGACCGATGTGGTGGCCACGCTGATGGACCAGAATGCCATCGCAAGCTATTGGGGCGCGAGCCTGCAGTCCCGAGAAGCGTTCCTGAAACAGAGCGGGCAGGCCAGTCGTGCGGGGCCGCCCGTTTGGCTCTGGACTAACTTTCGTATCTCAACCGATGTGGAGAAGGGGTTCTCGCTGTCCACACAAGGAATGGAGAAGTTTGACCTGCGGGAGATCGAAGCCAAGGACGTGAACCGAAATGGCCTGGAAGTTTTCTCCCTGCTCATGAACATGGCCCAGTATCTCGTCAGCAGCGGACCGGTGATTAAAGACGGGGAAACGATAGGCGCTTCACCAGCGTTGAACATCAGGGTTCACCAGGGACCGTCCTACTGGCGGGAAGGTGTCACAGTCTACAGAGTGACGTACCCAAAAGAATGATTTGATGTCCGGATTAGATTGCAAGCGCCAGGCTATACCGCAGGGTTTGCGGCATACATTACATTCGGCGTCACTATCTAACTTTGCGTACCCAGTCATGATTCGAAAACTCCTGTCACTTCTCATCTCCTTTGCCGCATCTTCCGTCGCTTTCGCACAACCGGCTCAGTCGTTCGACAACTGCTCCTCGAACCTCATGGTGGTGTTACGGGAGTCTGTTGGTTCGAACAGGCAGGACGAATCGCTGGTGCCAATGGGTAAAACCAAGGTCAAGCTTGCGGACGGCAAGGAAATCGAAATCGAAACGGGATGGTACTCGTACATCGGAGACATGCACGTTCGTTTTGTCTTCGATACACCCACGTCAATGCCGAACGCCTCTCCGAAAGACCTGGAGCGCTTGAGGCTCACGCCGGAGGCCGCGCTCGAGCTTGCGGTCAGCAACATCAAGCGTGTGTATGGAGAGCCCAAGGCGACTCCCTGGAACGATCTCATGCAGGTCAAGGGAACGTCGCCCGATCTCGACAGCAGCTATTTCCTCGACCGGGAGTTTTGGCTGGGTCTGCTCAAACAACATCCTGAAGGTGTTGTTGCCCTCGTTGCGAAGCGTGGTGGGTTACTCTACTCACCCTTGTCGGACCAAAAGGCCGTCGAGGGAATGCGAAAGGGAGTTGAGTATTTGCACTCCAGCAGCGAACGTCTTCGTGTCTCTTCTGCGCTGTATCTTTTCAAGGACGGAAAGTGGTCAGTCTTCCAGGCTCCAGTGGCGAGGTAGTGGAGCGCCGCGTGACGCCTAACCCTTTCAGCGGGAGGGCGTTCAACATTGGGCTTCGCCTGCTGTCGGCCGCCTCTCATGTCAAACGTTAAGCCGCATGAAACGCTTTACCATCACCCTCATCCTTTGTATCGCAGCGTCTGGTGCATCGACCCATCAAGACAGACGACTTTCGCTGTCTTCGGGAGGAGCAATTCCCGAACTGCCTCCCCGGTATGCAGCAACGCGCGTTCAGATCGAGTTCTCGAAGGGCAGAGCAGGAAGGCTCACGAAGCTGACACTAACTTCCGTCGGAAAGAGCACTGTCGTAAAAGGCTGCTTGCTCGAACTTGTCCCTGCCAGTTCGCGGAAAGGAGTTGCCCTGGCTGGGTCCTGGTATCACGACAAGCAATTCCTGCCCGACTACATCCAGGTTCTGTTCAAGACGTCGCCATCACCTCGCGGCCTTCCAG
>NZ_JBFUCA010000306.1:0-5192 GCF_056405475.1 Polaromonas sp. P1_G4 | reverse complement strand
GCCCCCAGCAGCCCGCCTCGCCCCAGCGTGGCCAATGACGTTGAACCCAAGCCCAGGCTATTGCCGCTGACGATCGCAACCATGTGATCTACCTAATGGTGAACCGCCGGCTCGGGCCCCTGCCCCTCACCCCTCCTCCAACCCTTTGGAGAACTGCTCAACGGTATTTCATCAATACATCCTCACATTTACCACTTTGTTTAGGAAAACCCTCAATCACCAGACCAACAGGCCATGCCATTTGCGGCGCAAGGCTTGATTTACCGGGATAGTGCAACGGCTGACGAGGTAGCCATGACAAGTGACAGCGGAGAACAAACGAATGCGATGGTCCGCAGAAAAAACAAACAAATTCCGAACTGCGCGGATATATTAGTGAGCGCTTCGCCGATGGGGCCGGAGCCTCTCCACTCTGTCCCGCACAACTCCGCGCGCCAGGCAGCCTATTACCCTCTTCGGAGACATCTACGTGCCTATTGACATCCGCATGACCCGCCCGCCGGCCGGGAATCTCCGGGACGACGCCTATGGGTGGATCACAGCATTCCCGCAATGACTCGCACAGGTACGCACAACAGCATCCTGAACCCCAGAGTGCCGGCGGCCGTCGAAGCCTGCCTGACCGATTGGGATCGCCTGGCGCCCATGCTGGCGGGCGCCAGTTGCATACGCAGCAAAGGCCGCAAAGCCATGCTGGTGGTTCGCCATGCGAGCGAGATTGTCGAGATAGAGGCGCCGGCGGTCCTGCTGGAGCATGTTTTCGCTTTATGCGACGGCACCCGCACTGCCAACCAGGCCGTCAGCAGCATTGCCGATACACAGGCCCGTGCAAAGTTTTCCGAATTCCTGACTTTTCTGCTCAGCGAAGGCGCATTGATCGATGCCAGCCTGGCGAGTGCTCATGCGGCGCGTTATGCGTTCCAGCTCAGCCCTTTGGGCATCAGAGCATCTCCCGCGCTCACTAACGGCATCGCGGGCCGGTTCTTGTGGAATACCGAGCAAGCGCCCAGTGCCTTGCCCGAGGCCGCCGTCACGGTGGAAAGTGCACCGCTTGACAGATTTCTGTCCTCCCGCGTAACCAGCAATACCTTTGACGATCGCACGGTATCCGCTTCTGCGCTGCATCAGCTGCTGTGGTCGCTTGCCGGGGTTGTGCACATCAAACATCCTCGCACAGGCTATTTGCCTCATCGGGCCCTTGCTTCAGCGGGAGGGATGCACCTGCTGGAAATTTACCTGGCACTGCAGCGCCAGGTCGATGGCTATGCGCCGGGGGTGTACCGCCTTCACTACCCGCAGGAGCGCATGATTTACCTGCAGAAGATCGGCGAAACTGCGGCGCAACTACCGCGCGCCTTCCTCAAGCCGTGGGAATTAACCTATGCCACAGGCGCTATTTTTATAGCGGCCGATCCCGCTATCGGCGCGATGCGCTATCGCAGCCGTTCGCTGCAATACCTTTTTATGGAAGCAGGAGCCGCGCTGCACAACGGAGCCTTGAGCGCCGATGCACTGGGCCTGGGCTACGCGACGATCGGCGGTTACCAGGAGCAGCCCATCGCCCTCATGTGCGGCTTGCACCGCCAGTTGCTGTTGGGCACGGCGATGTTTGGTGCCAAACCCTCACCCGAACAAATCGAGGCAGCTTCCCACGCTGCGAAAATTGATTTTTCCTGGGCGGATGTCGAATCTTCCAGTCCTCACCGTGGTGTACACCTGGCCCGGGCACGGACAGACGCGGTTGGGCCGCACGCCTGGGGTAGCCACACCGATCCAATGCAGGCGGCCCGCCAGGCCATTCAAAACGCCCTCGCGCACGCAGGTCATCAACAAGTGCACAAACTTGTCCAGGGCCGTATCAGCGAGATCGGGGACGCGCAGAACCCTGAGCAATTCGTGCGCTATGCGGACGTACAGTACAAACTCCCCAATTTCCCCTACCTGCCGTTTTCGCAGTCGCAGGTCTACCCTTGGGTTGAAGGGGTAGACCTCTGCACTGGAAAATCAGTTCATGTCCTGGGAGAGCTGGCTTTCTCCCGCGCTGGTCTGGCGGCCTTGGGGCACTGTCCGCAAAAATGCTATACGCAGGCCAACTTTTCCGGTTGCTGCAGCGGCACATCCCAGGAAGACGCGACGGTGCGGGCTTTGCATGCCGCCATCGAACAAGACTCACTGATGAGGCACTGGCTGGCCCAAAAACCAGGCATTGTTCACCCGCCAGCGCAATGGCCCAGGGAGTTGGCTCAGCGCCTCGATGCGTTTGCAAGCGAGGGATGCATCATCACGGTCCAGCGACTCTCCACGGAGTACGCCCAGGTCGCGATGGTCTCTGCTCAGCACGAGGAAAGGCATTTCACGGCTACCGCAAGCGCGGCAGGCTCCTGCTTTACCGACGCCGTCAACAGCGCGATCGATAAACTGGAAGCGAGGATTCATGCATGGATGCGAGGGTACCTTCCCCCTATCAAACTTGCAGAACAGGTCGAAACGGCCGAACACCATTTTGGGCTGTATGGACTCAAACGCCATTTCAGGCGCGCCGACAGAATGTTGTTCCCGTCCGGTGAGGTGACCGGCACCCCTTGGCCGACAGCGGAGGCGAATTACTCGCTAGACTTGCTGCTTGGGCGTTTTTCCGGGAAAGGCCTGTGCCCTGTCGCCATTGATATCACCCCCCGGCACTCCCTTGTCGATCAGGGCCGAACACAGCTTACGGTCGCGAAGGCCCTGGTGCCCGGCCTGCTTCCTGTTTCATTCGGTCACCAGYGGGAACCTCTGGGAATGGTTCCACGCAGTCACCCCGGCGCAAAATTCCCTCACCCGTTCAGCGAATTTCGAATCTGAAATGATGCCCACCATGACACAAATACCTTCCGCGCGTTCGCAGGCACAGGCTCTGCTCCAACAGGGCATTGAAGCCGGCAGAAACCAGGTACAAGCACTTGATTTTTTTCATGAGTGCGCGGCAGTCGACCCCACTTGGGGCATCCCGCTGTTTCTGATCGGCTCGCATCACGCGGCTCACGGAGAGATGGAACAGGCCGAACTGGCGCTTTCCAATGCCGTCCTGCTCTCGCCCGAGTTCACCATGGCAAGGTACCAGCTTGGAACATTGCAATTCAGCGCAGGCAGGGCTGCGGCGGCATTGGTGAGCTGGCAACCTTTACTCGACCTCCCTGAAAGCGACCCGCTGCCGTATTTCGTTCGCGGCTACGCGGCGCTCGCCCAAGACGACTTCGAAAGCGCCGTCAAGCACTACGAAGACGGTTTGGCGAGGAACACCGAAAACGAAGCTCTCTCTGGCGACATACGCAAAATCATCGCCCGAATAGCCGAATTGAAAGAATCGACCTCGGACCTTGTTCTACCGAAAGCGACAGACGGGGCCGAAGAAAACCATGTGCTGCTTTCAAACTACCAGCGCCATAACCACCCGAATTGAGATGGCTAACCCCATCTGAATTTAACCCAGTCCCATGCCCATCATTGATCCTTCTTCCCGCCTCGGGGCGTTTCTTCGCCCCAACGCCACCGACCCCAAAAGGCCGGCGCCGCCTGATGCTCCTTCGCAGGGGAAAGCCTCCGAGCTCCAGCGGGGACAAGCAGGGAACACCAACCCGTTTCTCGACTCGCTGGCACTGCTTGAGCCCAAACTCAAGCAACAGCTGCTGCAACGGATTCGTGCGCTTTCCAGAGAAGACTCACGGCAGCCACGCAAGGTATTCCAGCTGTTCATGGAATCCGTTCTGATGCAGGAATTCGTCGGCGACGCAGCGCAGGACGTGGACTGGAAGCGGCTGGCGGACCCGGTCCTGGACCAGATGGAGTTCGACCCAGAGCTGGCCTCCGCGATCAAGGATGCAGCTCGCTATCTCGTCGACGCAGCGGCCGCCATACCGCAGGTCTGAAAGGCGATATCGGTAGACAGTCCTAGGGGTTCTCGGCCTCACTCCACGGACTAGCCTTGCGGTGAATTTCCCGTGAAATCCGGAACGCTCACACCGGACAGGTTCTTCCGGCTTGCGAGCAGCCGTTGCGCGAGTTTTCGGATAGCAACTTCATCCTTCACCTCTCCATTGAGCAAAGCTTCGGCATAGCGTCCCGACAAATTATTTTTGTCCAGGCCTATGGCACGCTCCGCATGCTGTCTGGCTTCATGTGTTTGCTTTTTGAGCGCCAGCACGACCGCCATGCCGCCATGGCTTTCGGAAAAGTTGCGGTCCATCTCAAGGGCTGTGGAAAAACTGGCCTGCGCCGCCTCAAGGTCGTGATCGAGCAATTCCGCCCAGCCCTGGCCGTGCCACGTCCCGATGTGACCGGGCATGCCCTGCAAAGCGCGCGCAAAATCCTGCCGGGCCAGCTTCAGGTCACCTTTCAGTAAATGTGCAAATGCCCGCCCAGACCATGCACGACCGTCCGAATGATTGAGCTGCAGAGCCTTGTCCGCCCAGTCGATGGCTTCATCCGCTTTTCGCATACCGAGGGCCAAAGTCAATTGCGTGACGAAAATCTCGGCCGGAAGAAGGCTTGGCGGTGTTTGCAGTTGTGCTTGCTGTAACGCCAAATCCACCCAGCGCTGCGCACTCACCGCATCCCCCGCATCTATGGCGATCAGGCTTGCTATTGCGGCGGCGCTAGCGCGCAGATTTTGCAACTTTTCGGCCTCCCGAACCCAATTGCAGGCGCGCTCCAGTTCGGCCGTACGATGAAGCGACCGTAGCCACAGCTGTTGCAACAGTTCTCCTGCCAGCGAGGCTCGCGCAATACCCTCATGCGAAAGTCCCGATGCCGCACTGGTGAAAATTTCCATGTATTCCGCCAACTCGGAAACACACTCGGCGTACCGACCCTGCCTGAACTCGATATAAGCAAGATTGTGCAAAACCACGGCGGTGAACTCCGGGGGAACCCCATCGACTTGCTGCAAAACTTTCAGTGCTGCCGTGGCCTCCGGGTAAAGCTCCTGCGCCAACAGCAAATCGCCCTCCTTCAGACGCCACGACAACGCATCGGCCTGGAGCACTTGCCCATGACGCAGATAGAAGGCTGCGCGATCCCATTGCCTGCATTGCAAAGAAAGATCAAAAGCCTCTGCGAGCAACTGTAGATTGCCTGGATCTGTTTTCAGGTAGCCTTCGAGACGATCAAGGCGGGCAAGTTCAGCGGAGGCCACGTTTGCACCTTCAGTAGAC
>NZ_JBFUCA010000305.1:0-5197 GCF_056405475.1 Polaromonas sp. P1_G4 | reverse complement strand
GCCGATGCCCGACAAGGTCAAGGTGAGGGACGATGCCGGTCATGCTTCGACCGGTGGCGGCTACAGCGCCAAAAAGGACAGGACGAAGCCGATCACGCTGACGATGAAAAAAGGTTACGGAAAACGTGCGCTGGAAGAGATCACTCGTGACGAGAACACGGACAGCTTTCGCAAGCTCGTTCGCACTGTTGGTCATGAGATGACACACGTCGCGCAACGTAAAAGCCCGGCAGTCATGAAGGCCACGACCAGCCCGCAACGGGAAATGGAGGCCTACGGGTCGGAGATATTGAGTCATCCGCGGCTGCCTGCACTGCAGGGCCCACAGTTGCAGTCCACTGCCAAAAAATTCAGGAAGCAGGCGGCTGAAGTGACTGATCCAGGTGGCCATCTGTCTGCGGTTGAAGAAGACCGGCGCCGCCTTGTTGCGGCACAACTCGACACCGGCCGCGGCGTCGGCATGTAGATGGCGGGGAGAAACGGGGATTCAGGCCGTCTCAAACACAGCGCAACCGGCACGCTGGCCGTGCGGGCGGCTGCGCGGCCGTTGCGCTGCAGGGCACGAGCCCGGCATGCGRCAATTTTCGCAGTCCGGAGCCAGGTTACAGATACCGGTCGTGTCACCCGGGAAAAAATATGCACGTTTTCAGAGGGAGTAAACCATGGCATCCAAACGACAAACGCCAGCGCTGTCCAAGCCGGTCACAGCGCAGTCAGGCCCGAAGACGACGCGTACGGCATCGCCTTCCACCGCTGCTCCGCCGCGAGATCTCGTACATGCGACGATGACGGTCACAGCGCCAGGCGGAGGGCGCCTGACCGGCGGCAGTGATTCGCTTTCTGTGACGGGAAAAAACACCGCCTGGGCCAAAAAACCGGTCCCGGACGGAGGCGCCGGCGTGCCGAAATACCAGGCCCGCGTGGCCTATATGAAGGCCAACCACGCGGACCATCCGCTTGCACAAAAACTCATGGACCGGCATGTCCAGCAGACTCCGGCTGAGGACAAGCGCGGACTGTCCTGTGCAGAGGGCCACAGCCTTCTCGCTGCGCACCAGGAACTTAACCAGCGCGGCAACACCCATGCGGCGGCACACCTCGACGCGTTCACGGCCGGGCTGGTACCAGCCGTGCCGGCTTATGTGCCGGCAGCTGCACCGACCTTCGGCGCCAACACAAAAAATGCGCGCAAGAACCTGCTCATGAGCAAGTACCAGGCGGCCGAGGCGACACGCGTTGCGGAACATGGCACGCTCGTGCAGCAACGCCAGGCTACGCTCGACGGCCTTGCCAAAAGCATGACCGGCATGGACAGCTGGCACGAGTACGCGGCGAAGGAGTCGTCGTTCATGGCCTGGAACGACATCCAGCAGCACGGTGCGCTGTCCGATGTGCACCACCACGCCACCAGCGAGGTCAGCGCGGGTGACGCCATGGCGTATTGTGTGAAGTGCCGTGCCGAAGTCGCCGGCGGTCTGAAACACAAATGACCCCGATCCGGCAGACCGCTCGCCGGCGGCAGCAKGAAAACCCCGATCACAAAGAAATATATGCCGCGCATCTATGAATCCCCCACGATGGGTGACGCCGACATCCGTGTCGCGCTCGTCAGTGACCTCGGCCAGGCCGACCTTCTCGTGCACCGGGTTGGCAGCTGGGGCCTGGCCACCCGCCCGTGGCTTTGGTACATGGCCCCCAAGCAGGATGCGAACCTGTACGTTTACTTTTGCTCGCTTGGCATGGCACAGCTCGCGGTCTGCTATGTCGACACCTACGGCCAGGCTGGTTGGGTCAACAAACAGCAGCGGCACCCGGTAGCGCACTTGCTGCGCTGAGTTGTTATTTGGGTGGGGGCGGCAATGCGATGGTGCCCATATTGGGTGGCAGCCCGAGCTTGAGCGAGAGGTAGTTGCGTTGGGACAATGCCTCGTCCGCGCTGCCAAAACGCCCGACGGTGACCACTGACCATGAACCGCCCGCGGGCTCGCCCATCAGGACGACCGTGCTGGTGACACCTTGTGCCTGTATTGACGAAGCCAGCTGGCTGGCAGGCTGCGCCGTCGAAAACTGTGCCGCCTGCAGCGCGAAGCTGGGAGAAGCCGTGGCCACCGTCGGCAATATCAGGCTGGCCGCAGGCAGGGGTGACGATGCCGCGACGGCCGGCGCGCTTGCCGGGGCCGCAGCGACTGTAGAAGCGGCAGCGGCGGCTGGTGTGCTGCCAGGTGTTGCGGTTGGTGTGGAAGCCGCCCCTGTACCTGGAGTGGCACGGCCCGGGATTTTCGCTCCGATTTGTTGCGCTATTTTTGCCACACCTTCCTTGAATGAGGAAGGCGCAAGCAACCCGGCGGCGAAGACCACCATGCCGAATACCAGGGTTAACAGGACAAGGCCGTACTTCGCAAGCACGCTCGGACTCAGGCTTCACCGGCGCGGGTAGCGGTGGCGGCCTGGGCCCGGCTGGGGCTCAGGCTGTGTTTGCGCACCAGCCGTCCGAAAGCGCTGCGATCCTGTCCCGCGATCAGTGCCGCCTGAGTCAGGTTGCCGTTGGTTTGCATCAGCAAGCGGCTCACATACAGCCGCTCGAACTCCTTGACGGCCTGCTGCTTGGCTGTGCGAAAGACCGCCGGTTCGGCAGCGGGACGCTCGCCGCGGGGCTGTGACATTGCCTGGCTGATATCGACTTCGTTGCTGTCGCAGAGCAAGAAAGCTCGCTGGACAACATTCTCGAGCTCACGCACATTACCCGGCCACGTGTAGCTCTGGATAAATGCGATCGATGCCGGCGTCAGGCGAACCTGCGGCCTTCCATGATGGTGGCCGAGCCGCGTCAGGAAAATCCTGGCAAGTTCGATCCCGTCGTCGCCGCGCTCGCGCAGCGTTGGCAGATAGACCGATAACACGTTGATGCGATACAGCAAGTCCTTGCGAAAACGGCGTGCTTCGGCAAGCTCGTTGAGGTTGGCGTTGCTGGCCACGACGATACGAACGTCAGACTGTTTGGTCGAACTCCCGCCGACGCGGCGGTAACTGCCATCTTGCAGAAAACGCAGCAGCGCGGCTTGGGCCTTGAGGCTGAGCGCGTCGACCTCGTCAAGAAAAAGTGTGCCGCCGCCGGCTTCGCTGACAAGTCCGAGCGAGGCAACTTTTGCGTCAGTGAAAGCCCCACGCTCGTGACCGAAGAGCTCACTTTCAACCAGGGTTTCGGCCAGCGCCCCGCAATTGACCGGAACAAAAGCGCGGTCGGCCCTCTTGCTGCCGTAGTGAATGGCCCGTGCCACCATTTCCTTTCCGGTGCCTGTCTCACCCTCGACGAGAACCGCCGCATCAACTCTGGCGACACGCTCGATCTGCGTGCGCACTTTCGCCAGGGATTCTGAGGATCCCAGCAACTGGAAGCCGAATCTTGCACTCATCAACATCCCCCGTTTTATTGCGGCTACTTCAGGGGCTTCTGCCTGCTTTCGCGAGGAAGCAAGAAGAAACCGAGTGCCTGGAAGCGCAAACATAAGAGAATTGCCACCCCCTCACATCCTCCAATTGCAGGAGCAATTAGTACCGAAAATTCTTGATTGACCTGGCTGCTGAACTGCACTGAAGGCTGACGCAACTATTCACTGAATTCCAGCTTCAAACTTCTGTAAGCAGAATGTGTGAATTGCATTCGAGGTGCGGGGATGCACCCAGGAATTTTTTGCCTATTTTCACGGTCAACCGGACAGCCTTTCGCCAATATGGCTGGAGCTTGCCAGTGCTGAAAAACCTTGTGTGGCGATGACTGCTCTTGTCTGATCGTCGATACCTATTCCGCCTTACAAACTCGCGAATGAGCACCGGGTTTTTTGGAAATACCCAAGGCCTGCGACCTTTCAAATCGCTCCGCTCACAACCCTCATCCCCCTGTCAGAACTGACAGGTAGGGCATACACGGATCGGCTCGCAAAACTCAACATTTCTTCACAGACCTTCGACGGGCCCTGATAAACGACAGTCTGCAAACCGACGGAATCGGTGCAATCGATGTGATCATTCCAATCGCTGTGGCATGCTTGTGCGCATGACAGTGCGCGGCAAACTCGACAATTGGGCCAGACGGATCAAGCGCGATGGATTGACGCTCTGGTTCGCCGGCAAGCACCCGGCAACGCCCTGGTATGCGAAGGCGCTTGGGCTCTTCGTCGTGGGCTATGCGCTGAGCCCCATCGACCTCATCCCCGATTTCATCCCGGTGCTTGGATATCTGGACGATGTCTTGTTGCTCCCCGGATTGATCTGGTTGACCATCAGGCTCCTGCCCCCAGAGGTGCTCACCGATTGCCGTAACCGGGCCGATGAGTGGGTGAAGACKCAGGGCTCAAAGCCGCGCAGCCGGGTTGCTGCGGTCGTGATCGTGCTGGTCTGGATCGGATTCGCCGCGGCCTTGTGGATCTGGCTTGTCCCGCCGCGGTTGTAGCCTCTGCGCAAACTACTCACCGCGGAACTCGGCCCAGCGCCACCGCTGCGATCGGCAACCGTCCCGCTTGCCGGTCAGCCCGCCTTCACATCCTTCAGCGTTTCAACCAGTGCCCGCAAGCCGGCGGTATAGGACCGCCAGCCGAGGCCCTGGATGGTCGCCTTTACCGCGGGCGAAATGATGGAGTGGCTGCGCCACGCTTCGCGCGCGGCGATGTTGCTCATATGAATCTCCAGCACCGGGAAGGGCATGGCCTTGATCGCGTCATGCAGCGGCACGCCGTGCTGGGTCAGGCCTGCAGGGTTCAGCAGGGCGCCCTGCGCGCTGTCGATGTTCTCGTGAAATTTATCGATCAGCGCACCTTCGTGGTTGGACTGGAATATTTCCAGTTCAACCCCAAGCTCGGCGGCCAGCGATTGAAGGCTGGCGTTGATTTCGGCCAGCGTGGTCGTGCCGTAAATATGCGGTTCACGGCGGCCGAAAAGGTTGAGGTTGGGCCCGTGCAGGACAAGAATTTTCATAATGACTGCTGGTTTACTTGCGGATGCGTGCAAGTTCGGAGGTGTAGAGCTTCGTGGTCACCGGGTCGTAAGCGTTCATGAACCGTTCAACGACTGGTTTGGCCACTTGCCGCATGCGGCCCTGCTCAGCCGGGCTCAGCTCGTTGTATTGCATGCCCCTGGCCTGCAGCTCGCCCACGGCTTTTTGCGCCGCGGCGCGGCTGACCTGGCGCTGGTAGTCGCGCGT
>NZ_JBFUCA010000304.1:0-5199 GCF_056405475.1 Polaromonas sp. P1_G4 | reverse complement strand
TTGCCATGGCTATCGCCCAGCAACTGGATTTCGATGTGGCGGGGTTCTTCGACAAACTTCTCGATAAAGACGCGGTCGTCGCCAAAGCTGTTGCGCGCTTCGTTGCGGCAAGAGGTAAAGCCTTCAAAGGCCTCCTTGTCGTTGAACGCCACGCGCAAGCCTTTGCCACCACCGCCGGCAGAGGCCTTGATCATCACCGGGTAGCCAATGCCCTTGGCAATCTCCACGGCCTTCTCGGCCGTTTCAATCGCATCGTTCACGCCGGGAATGCAATTCACGCCCGCCGCGCCGGCCAGCTTTTTCGATTCAATCTTGTCGCCCATGGCGGCAATCGAATAGTGCTTGGGGCCGATAAAGATGATGCCCTCTTCCTCGACACGTTTGGCAAAGCCTGCGTTTTCGCTCAGAAAGCCATAGCCAGGGTGCACTGCCTGCGCACCCGTTTGCTTGCAAGCCGCAATAATTTTGTCGGCCTGCAGATAGCTGTCACGGCTGGGCGCCGGGCCTATGTTGACGGCCTCGTCCGCCAACTCAACGTGGCGGGCGTMTTTGTCGGCGTCGGAATACACCGCAACAGTCTTGATGCCCATTTTTCGGGCGGTGAGAATGACGCGGCAAGCGATCTCGCCCCGATTCGCAATCAGTATTTTGGTAAACATCGTTTTACTTCCTGTCCTGTTTGGCGAGCAGCGCCTTGCGCTCGGCCGTAAAGTCCCACCACGGCTGTTTCGGTCCGCCGTTCATGAATTTTTTCGCTGCCATGAAGGTGTCAAGAACGCATGGGTCGTGACGCCGGCCCATGGGATCACGCAACGCCTCGTACATCTTCAACGCGTTCATGCGCTTCACATCCGACGGGGCTTGAATGCCGACGGACTGCAGATCCGCCGCCAGCGACTTTCCGATATTCGGTATGTCGGTCAATACCCTCACCTCTGCAGCATGCATTGCCTTGGCCATCACGCGGTCCCTACAGTGGAATGTTCCCGTGCTTGCGCCACGGGTTCTCAATCTTCTTGTCGCGCAGCATCACCAGCGACCGGCAGATGCGCTTGCGCGTCTCATGCGGCAGGATCACGTCGTCGATAAAGCCGCGCGCGCCAGCGACAAAAGGATTGGCAAAGCGGGCCTTGTATTCGGCCTCTTTGGCAGCCAGCTTGGCCGGGTCACMCTTGTCTTCGCGGAAGATGATTTCCACCGCGCCCTTGGCGCCCATCACGGCGATTTCGGCGTTGGGCCAGGCGAAGTTGACGTCGCCGCGCAGATGTTTGGAGCTCATCACATCATAAGCGCCACCATAAGCCTTGCGGGTGATCACGGTGATCTTGGGCACGGTGCATTCGGCATACGCATAGAGCAGCTTGGCGCCGTGCTTGATGATGCCGCCGTATTCCTGGCTGGTGCCGGGCATGAAACCGGGAACGTCGACAAAGGTAATCACCGGAATGTTGAAGGCATCGCAAAAGCGCACAAAGCGTGCAGCCTTGATGGAGCTTTTGATGTCCAGGCAACCCGCCAGCACCAAAGGCTGGTTGGCGACGATGCCGACCGACTGGCCTTCCATGCGGGCAAAGCCGATGATGATGTTTTTGGCGTACTCGGGCTGGATCTCGAAGAAGTCGCCGTCGTCCACCGTCTTGACGATGAGTTCCTTCATGTCGTAGGGCTTGTTCGGGTTCTCGGGCACCAGYGTGTCCAGGCTCAGGTCCATACGGCCAGCCGGGTCGGCGCTGGGGCGCACCGGGGCTTTTTCACGGTTGTTGAGCGGCAGGTAGTTGTAGAGGCGGCGCAGCATCAGCAGCGCCTCGACGTCGTTCTCGAATGCCAGGTCGGCCACGCCGCTACGTGTGGTGTGGGTGGTGGCGCCGCCCAGTTCTTCGGCCGTTACTTCCTCATGGGTCACGGTCTTGACGACTTCGGGCCCCGTCACAAACATGTAGGAGCTGTCCTTGACCATGAAGATGAAGTCGGTCATGGCGGGGGAATACACGGCGCCGCCGGCGCTCGGCCCCATGATCATGCTGATCTGCGGAATCACGCCACTGGCCATCACGTTGCGCTGGAACACATCGGCATAACCGCCCAATGACGCCACACCTTCCTGAATACGGGCACCGCCCGAGTCATTGAGGCCGATGACCGGCGCGCCGACCTTCATGGCCTGGTCCATCACCTTGCAGATTTTCTCGGCATGAGCTTCGCTCAGGGCGCCGCCAAACACGGTGAAGTCCTGGCTGAAGACAAACACCAGGCGGCCGTTGATCATGCCGTAGCCGGTGACGACGCCGTCGCCCGGAATCTTGTTGTCCTGCATGCCGAAGTCGGTGCAGCGGTGTTCGACAAACATGTCCCACTCTTCAAACGTGCCTTCGTCGAGCAGCAGCTCCAGCCGTTCGCGCGCTGTCAGTTTGCCTTTGCCGTGCTGCGCATCGATGCGCTTTTGCCCGCCGCCCAATCGGGCCGCGGCGCGTTTCTTTTCGAGTTGTTCAAGGATTTCTTGCATGGTGTGTTCCGCTTTTTTTGGGACGGTGAAAATTTATTTGGCAGGTTCAAACAAAAGGCGGGCGGCGGCCTGGCTCATGCGGCGCGACTCGTGCCCCACGCCCGGCACGGTGGCACGCTCCCAGGCCAGGGGTGTGCCCAGCTTCTGCGCCTGCGCCTGGGCCTGCTCGAAGAAGTGGGTGCCGCGCTCAAAGCGGTTCACGCCTTGGGCTGTGGCTTGCCTGGCCTTGGGAAGGTTGGCCTCATCGGTTTTTATGTCAGTTTCACCAAGCAGCACGATCAGCTTGCGGGCAAAAACCTGCCTGAGTTTGTCGGGGCTGACAATGCTTTCGTTAAGCGCGTAGGGAAATTTGTCTTCCATCAGGCCTGGATATCGGGGCATGGTGTAACTGCCGGCATTGGCCGCCACGGCGACTGAAACGCGGGGTGCCTCGGCCAGCAGCATAAAGCGGTGCACAAACTGCCCGCCCGCCGAGTGGCCGAACAGCAGGTAGTCGCTCGCCGCGAGGCCCTCACCAGCACGGACAAAATCGAAAAGATGCTCGACGATCTGGAAAGACCACTGGGCCCGGTCACGGCTTTCAATGCCGCCCATGTTGAACAACCTGGAAGAAAACCGCGCCTCGTCAAACTCCGGGGCCAGCACGATGAGTTTATTTTTCTCCGCAAAAGGCATCCAGTTGTCGCGCATGCGCGAGCCCTGCCGTTCCGCGCCGTGGATCACCATCATTACCTTGGCATCGGGGCCGGCGCTGCGCGCCTTGTAGTAATGCACCGTGACGGGCTTGTCCGCGAAATAGCCTTTGTCGGTGAAGACAAAACTCTGCGGCTCGCCGGCGACCATGCCGCCGGCCCACGCCAGGCATGCCTGAAAAAGCAGCACGAAAAGAATGGCGATTTTCTTCATGCATTCCATCCTTTGGATGCCAGGGCCAGCAAGCTCCTGGCGGCTGTCGATGCCGCGACTTCACCGCGCGCCACTTCGGCCAGCAAGCCGGGCAGGCGCTCACGCACCTGCGGATCCTGACGGAAAGCCTGCTTGAGGCCGGCGTCTATGCGCTCCCACATCCATGACAGCGACTGCTGCTGGCGCCGGGCGGCCAGCTGGCCATTGGCAGTCTGCAGGGACTTGAACTGCATCACGGCTTTCCAGAACACGTCCACGCCTTTGTTGTGCAGGGCGCTGAGCTGGATGACTTGCGGATGCCAGTTTTTGTCGAAATTAGCGGCCTGCGCGCCGTCCATGGCGTTGTTGACCAGACCGAACAAGCGCATGGCTGACGTGATCTGCGCCTCAGCGCGCATCGCCGCGTCGGCATCGATGTCGGCCTTGTTGATGATGACGAGGTCGGCCAGTTCCATCACGCCCTTTTTGATGGCCTGCAGGTCGTCACCGGCATTGGGCAGCTGCATCAGCACAAACATGTCGGTCATGTTGGCGACGGCGGTTTCGCTCTGGCCCACGCCCACGGTTTCCACAATCACCACGTCGTACCCGGCGGCTTCGCAGACCAGCATCGCCTCGCGCGTCTTTTCGGCCACGCCGCCCAGGTTTCCGCTGGAAGGGCTGGGCCGGATATAGGCACGGTCATGCACCGAGAGCTTTTCCATGCGGGTCTTGTCGCCCAGGATGGAGCCGCCTGAGACGGAAGAAGAAGGATCGATCGTGAGCACGGCCACACGGTGGCCCTGGGTGATCAGGTACAGGCCCAGTACCTCGATGAAGGTGGACTTGCCCACGCCGGGAACGCCGCTRATGCCCAGGCGCATGGCCTTGCCGGTGTGGGGCAGCAGGGCCGTGAGTAACTCGTCTCCCTGGGCGCGGTGGTCGGCGCGGGTGGACTCCAGCAGCGTGATGGCCTTGGCGATGGCGCGGCGCTGCACCATTGGGTCCGGGCCCATGATGGCCTGGAGGAAATCGGGCGCGGCCATCACGCGACCGACTCCGTGGCTGGCCATTCGTAGTGCAAGTCGACACCCTCTTCTCCTTGCAGCACAAAGCCGTGGCGCATATAGAAGCGATTCGCATCGCTCCCTTTCAGCGCAGTCAGCCTGACGGCCAGGCTACGCTCGCGTGCCTGCCTGATCACCTGCCGCAGCACCCACGAACCTATGCCCTGACCGCTGGCGTTGCTGCGCAGATAGAGATGATCGAGCCGCAGGGCTGCATCACCCTCAGGCTTGAGCGTGAAGAAGCCCACGCGATTGCCGTCAAGCAGGATGTGTTGCATGTACGGCGGAAAAAATCCCGCGGACAAGCGCTCGCGCGAGCGCGCAAGATCGAAGCGGCCAACGCGCTCCAGGCTGGGGCGCATGGCATCGATGCGCAAAGCCAGCATCTCCTCGAAATCACCGGCGATAACCGGCTGCAAGGACAGGCGGGAACTGATATCCGTCACCGCAGACTCATTTCGCAACAGCTTTGCGAATCTGCTCCAGCACATCCTTGGCGCTGGCCGGGATCGGCGTGCCCGGGCCGTAGATGCCTTTCACGCCGGCTTCGTACAGCATGTCGTAATCCTGCCTTGGAATCACGCCGCCGACAAACACGATGATGTCGTCGGCGCCCTGCTTCTTGAGCTCGGCGATGATGGCCGGCACCAGCGTCTTGTGGCCGGCCGCCAGCGTAGAGACACCGACCGCATGCACGTCGTTCTCAATCGCCTGGCGCGCGCACTCTTCGGGTGTCTGGAACAG
>NZ_JBFUCA010000303.1:0-5220 GCF_056405475.1 Polaromonas sp. P1_G4 | reverse complement strand
GGCGTGGCTGTTGCGGATTACGCCCTGGCTGGTCCCCACCAGCCCACCAGCCTCGGATCCGGAGCCGGTCACTGAGGTGCTGGCGTAGCTGTTAGTGATATTGCCAGAGCTCCACCCGGCCAACGCGCCGACTTTGGTTTGGCCCGTGACGCTRCCGCCGGCCAAGCCCARATTGTTGATTCGCCCCGAAGCGCCTACATAGCCGAGCAGACCGACGTAGGTGGCGGTGGGCCGGTTGATAGTGAGGCCGGAAATGGTGTGGCCCAAACCGTCCAGGATGCCACTGAAYTGCGCCAGGTTGTTGCCCAGCGGTTCGAATCCACTGCCGCCGTTCCAAGCGCTGGTTGGCGAGGCGTCGATGTCAGCGCCCAGTGCGTAGCGACCGTTGAGATTGCCGCTCATGCCCTGTAAATCTGTGCCGCTGGTGCTGGTTGCGGTACCCAGGTCAGTGATCACCGTATAGGCGACGGGGGTACCGTTGCTGCCTTGCTTGGTGCTGAAATTGTTGCCTGCCGGCAAATTGATCTTCGCGCCGTTGTTGACGTTGTAGGAGTTGGTGATTCCATTGGTATTGCCCTGGCCGTATTCCAGCGCCAGCTTGCCGGTGCCCGATGCGTTGAGGTTGGCATTGATGTTGATGTTGTTCTGCGCGTTGAGCGTCAGCTGGTTGACGCTCCAGCTCACCACGTTGTTGACGTTGACATCGCCCGCCGTGCCCGTGTTCCCGCTGCTGCTCTGGATGACGACGTTGCCTGAGGCCAGGTTGGCACTCAGGGCCGCACCCGTGATGTTCCCGCCTGCAGCGGCGATGGTGAAGTCCACAGGATCGATCAGCCAGGTGCCGCTTTGGCCCGCGGGGGCCGCCGTGGTGATCCGGGCGCCGTCGGCAATGTTCACCTGCGCGCCCGAGGTTTCCACAAAGCCGCCGTTGCCGCCGTTGGGCGCCGAAGCGTCCAGCGTGCCCGCAATGTTGGCAGTGCCGGCGGCCATGCCGCCCAGCAGGATGATGGTGCCGCTGCGGTTTTCCACGGTGCGCGCCTGGATCACCCCGGTGTTGTTGACTGCGCTGGCCAGCAGGGAATCCTTGGCACCGGCGCTCATCAGCGCCTGCCCGCCGTCAGCCAGAATCAACCCGCCGTTCTCGGCCAGGCTGTTGAGAACGCTCTGGTCCACCTCGATCTTGAGCAGCTGGTTGCCCTGGAAGGTCAAAGTAGCCGCGCTGCCTGCCGCCAGCGCCACGCTGCCCTGCGGAGCGCTGATGCTGCCCTGGTTGCGCACGGTATTGCCGACCAGTGCAACGTAGCCGCCCGTGGCAGCATTGATGCGGCCCTGGTTGACCACACTGCCTGCGCCTGCGCCGCTGAAGCTGCGCTTTCCGCTGCTCAGGTCCGCATCCTTGACATCCAGTGTCGACGCCACCAGCCCGCCCACATTGACCTGGGCGCCGGCGCCAAACAGGATGCCGTTGGGGTTGATCAGGAAGACCTGCCCATTGGCATTGAGCTGGCCCAGGATCTGGCTGCCGTGGGTGTCCATGATGCGGTTGACCGCGATCGCGCTGGCCGAAGGCTGCACGAAGTTGACGCTTTCCTGCGCGCCTACGTTAAAGCTCTTCCAGGTCAGCGAAGCGTTCTGGCTGGATTGATTGATGGTGGTGGCGGAGCCGCTCTGCGAGATGCTGGCCGCGCCCGAAGTGACCTGGCCGTCTACCGGGCCGGCCTGCGCTGTTGCTGCTCCCAGCAGCAAAACGGCCGTTACGGGCTTGCGCAGGGTCCATCTGCCCGCGGCGCTATCGGCCATCCGTCCCAGTGCATCAAAAAACGGCGGCGCCGCGGTGGGTACGCGTTGACCGATGTTTGTTACAAATTGCGCTGCCGTACGCGCATTTTTCGAACTTTTTTTGTGCATTTTTCACATCCCGCGAGTCCCCTTGCGTCAGCCGATTGCAAGATAGAGGCACTCGAAGTGATGGTATTCACAAAGGAAACCCGGCACATCGGGTTAAAAAAAGTTCTTTTTGCAGTTAATAGAAACGTGCTCCAGGCCGACCACGTTAGTTTCAATTTGTTACCGCTTTGGTTGTAACATTCGACCGCAGTACCGTTGCCAAAAAAAGACACCTAAAATGAGAAAACGGGCTGCCATGGTGGCAACCCGTTCATTTCAGGCGGTCAATGGCATTTATTGCGTTGCACCGCGCGGCTGGCTCGCTCACTGATCGCGCAGGCCAATTGCTACTGTCGGGTAGTGCAAACGAAGCCGCAGCTCCTGCTTCAGGCGGGTGTTGTCCAGCCGGCGCGACTCGCTCATGAAGCTCAGCAGCATCAGCGGCAACTCTTCCTGTGCCGTGCCCCGTGCCAGGCGCGGCGGCCGCGGCAGACCGTAGAGGTCCGCCGCTAGGTCGAAATAGTCGCCCATCTTCAGCTGCGTATCGTCACTGACGTTGCTGGCGCGCTGGGGCTTGCCGCGCCACAGCGCCGCCAGGCAGGCACGGGCCAGGTCGTCGGCGTGGATATGGTTGGTGTAGACGTCGTCTTCGGCACGCAGTACAGGTGTGCCCTTGAGCAACCTGCCACGCGGCGTACCGCCTTCGCGGTCGGACGCATAGATGCCCGGGATGCGCAGCAGGTGCACGCGGGTGCCGGTGGCCCGGCCAAAAAGCCGCAGATGCGCCTCGGCATGCACACGCCGCTGGGCACGCGGTGTGTGGGGCTTCAATGGCCGCGTTTCGCGCACCCATTCGCCGCCGCAGTCGCCATACACCCCGCTGGTGGAGCCATACACCAGCGACTGCGGCAGGCTGCGCAGGCGCAGGGCGCGCAGCAGTGCCAGCGTACGTGGGTCCGTACGCCAGTCGGGCTGGTCGCCGGGTGGCGGCGCCAGATGCACCACCCGCGTAGCCAGCCCGGCCAAGCGCCGCAGGGAGGCGCCGTCGTCCAGGTTGCCCAGCAGCGGTGTGATGCCTTGCGCGCGCAAAGCCGGGAAACGCTGCGGTGACGACGTCAGGGCGATGCGCCGGACATTGCGCGGCAGCAGGCGGGCTACGCGCAGGCCGACATCGCCGCAACCGGCAATCAAAACCCGCTCGCGGCGGAAACGGAAAGGCAGCGCGCCTAGGGGGTTCAGGTTTGAGGGCAAAATTGGGGTTGCTGGAAAAAGCCAGCCAGGTCGAGAACAGATACCGCAAGGATACCGAATATGAGCTTTAACGTGACCGTGCAACCCAGTGGCCGGACATTCATCGCCGAGGCGGATGAACCGCTGCTGGCAGCCGCCATTCGCCAGGGGATTGGCCTGCCCTACGGCTGCAAGGATGGCGCCTGCGGCTCCTGCAAGTCAAAAAAACTGGAAGGCAGCGTCCTCCATGGCGCGCACCAGGTCAAGGCCATGTCACCCGAGGAAGAGGCGAACGGCTTCATCCTGACCTGCAGCGCCAGGGCGACGAGTGATATCGTCCTCGAATCACGCCACGTCACGGATGAAAGCGCCTTCCCGGTCAAGAAGATGCCGGTGCGCATCAACAGCCTGGCCAAGGCCTCACACGACGTCATGGTGGTGCGCCTGCAATTGCCGGCCAGCGATGTGTTCAAGTACCACGCTGGCCAATATGTGGAGTTTTTGCTGCGCGACGGCGACCGCCGGGCGTATTCAATGGGCAATGCCCCGCACACCCAGGCCGACAACCCGGGCGTCGAGCTGCACATTCGCCACATGCCGGGCGGCAAGTTCACCGAGCACGTGTTCGGCCCCATGAAAGAAAAGGAAATCCTGCGCATCGAAGGCCCCTTCGGCAGCTTTTACCTGCGCGAAGACAGCGACAAACCCATGGTGCTGCTGGCATCGGGCACCGGCTTTGCGCCCATCAAGGCGCTGATCRAGCATCTGCAACACAAGGGCATCACGCGCCCGGCCGTGTTGTACTGGGGCGGCCGCCGCCCGGCCGATTTGTACATGGACGAATGGGTCAAGGCCAAGGCTGCGGAAATGCCGAATTTGCGTTATGTCCCGGTGATTTCCAACGCGCTGCCTGAAGACAACTGGACGGGGCGCACCGGCTTTGTCCACCAGGCCGTGCTGGAAGATTTTTCCGACCTGTCGGGCTATCAGGTGTATGCCTGCGGCGCGCCCATCGTGGTGGACTCAGCCAAGGCCGCCTACACGGCTGCGGGTCTGCCGGAGGACGAGTTTTATGCCGACTCTTTTGTGACCGAAAAAGAGAAAGCCCAGGCGACCGTGCCCGCGGAAACCTGAGCGGACACCTGGACAAAAAAAGCCCCGGCTGATCCGTCAGCCGGGGCTTTTTTATGTGCGGATTAAGCGCTGCGGCTACCTACCATGCGAACGCTCAGCCAGCCTTGCCGGGTGCAACCTGCCGGTCGTGCTTCTGGCGGCGGATGGCGGCGCTGGCGCGGTTTTCTTCACGCTTTAGCTTGCGGCGCTCGGCCTGTGTGACTTTGCCGTCGGATTTGGCGGCCAGCTTGTCGGACTCAATTTTCGTCTCGCGCTTATCGAGTTTGGCGGTCTCCTTGGAAGTCAACGCACCGGAGGTGACGCCCTGGTCAATACGTTTTTCCTGGTTGGACTGGCGMTGGTCGACGCGCGGCGTGGCCAGCGGGTCTTTGGGGGTCGCGGGAGCGGCAGGCGCCTGCGCAAAGGCTGCGCCACCAGCAACCAGGGCGAGGGCGGCGACAAGGGTGTTGATCTTCATGGGGTTTCCTTGAGGTGGGGGTTGAGAAAACATGAAGCAGGCGCCTCATGAACCTCCAACGCGGCGCGGCCCCCGAACAGCCATGTCCGGTATGTAAAGATCCCGTAACGGCATGCATCAGGCTCTGCCCCAAGGCGTGGCCAACTTTTTGCAACAATAGGGACATGAACATTCGACCTTCCCTCACCCAGCCTTCCCTGCTCGGCAAATGCCTGGGCGCCCTTTTCATTGCAGGCATGGCGCTGTCAGCCCCTCTGGCACACGCCCAGCCCAAAGTCATGCGCATCATCGTGCCCTATGCAGCCGGCGGCCCGATTGACGTGACGGCCCGCCTGATGGCCGAACGCGTCAAGGACACGCTGGGCCCGGTCATCATTGAAAACAAGCCCGGCGGCGGCGGCAACATTGGTGTCGACGCCATCGCCAAGGCGCAACCCGACGGCATGACGATCGGCATTTCCGCTGTCGCCACCCACGCCATCAATCCCTGGCTTTACAGCAGGATGCCGTAC
>NZ_JBFUCA010000302.1:0-5221 GCF_056405475.1 Polaromonas sp. P1_G4 | reverse complement strand
CCTTGACACGGCCGGTGACGAGGGTGTCGGACGAGCGCTGTGTCAGGGTGGCGTTGCCCATCACGGCCAGTTCATTGACCACCGAGGTCACATTCTCCACACGCGAAACGATCTGCTCGACCAGCTGCTTGTCTTGCGCGCTGGGCACTTCACCCGTCAGCAACACCTGGCGGTTGTAGCTGGTCAAGTTGACATGCACACGGTCGCCCACGTTGCTGCGAATCCGGCTGGCCGCCCGCAATTCAATGCCCTCGTCTTCCAGCTGCGCACCCGACGTGCGGCGGTCGGTGGCAACAAGCGCCCCCCCGGCCATGCCACCTACCACCAAAGGAAAGCAGGCTGTCAGGGCACTGCCAAGCAAGACCGACGTACCAACGGCCAGAGTGAGTCGTTTCAACGGGGCATATGTCATACAGAGGTCTCCTGATCGCCAAGTAACTGGGTGTCCACACCATCGCAAATGCAATGGAGGACAAGAAGGTGCACTTCCTGGATACGCGCGGTCCGCTCATGCGGCACGCAGATATGCACATCGGTTTCGCGCAGGGCATGGGTCATCTTGCCGCCCCCGCGCCCCGTCAGCGCCACCACGGTCATCTCGCGCTCATGGGCGGCTTCGATGGCGGCCAGCACATTGGCCGAATTGCCGCTGGTGCTGATGGCCAGCAATACGTCGCCGGCGCCGCCCAGGGCACGCACTTGCTTCGAGAAGATGACCGTGAAGTCGTAGTCGTTGGCAATGGCGGTGAGGATGGAGCTGTCGGTCGTCAGCGCAATCGCACCCAGCTCCGGCCGCTCGCGCTCATAGCGCCCCACAAACTCCGCAGCGAAGTGCTGGGCATCCGCTGCCGAGCCACCATTGCCGCAGGCCAGGACTTTGCCGCCACTGGTGACGCTGGCCAGGATGGCCTGCACGGCGGCCGCAATCGGTTTGGACAGGACCTGTGCCGCCTGGTATTTCAGGTCGGCACTGTCAATGAACTGCTGTTCGATACGTTGTTCAAGCATGGGGTCAATGATAGCGGGTCGGACTGCTCCGCCGGTCCCGGAGGGGTTTGCGCAGGCTGGCAATGGATGGTTACAAATTCCGCCATTCCCGGCGTTCAGGACGCGTCGAAAGCCCCGGGCAGCCATTCAATGTCAGGGGCCGCCCCGTCGTCCTGCGGCCCGTTGACCAGGACCACGTCGAATCGACAAGGCGGTGGGCTGGCGAAACGCATGAGATAGTGCCTCGCGGCAAAGATGATTCGCTGTTGCTTGGCCGGGCTGATGCTGGCGCCGGCGCCGCCGTGCGAGACGCCCGTGCGCTGGCGCACTTCCACAAACACCAGAGTACCGTCAGGTGCGCGCATGACCAGGTCGATCTCGCCGCCGCCGCGGCCCGGCGTCCGATAATTGGTATCGACCAACACCAGTCCGGCCTTGGCGAGGTAGGCGCGCGCGGCAGCTTCCGCAGCATCACCCCTCGACTTGGTGGTAACCTGCCCAGGCGAGGCTGGGGCCTGAAGGGCCGTCGCTTTTGACGCCGTCCCGGCAACCTKTTTTCTGGAAAACCACATTGAACGCTTCCTTCGACCTGGCACTGAATGCGGCACGCGCCGCAGCAGGCATGCAGCATTATCCGGAAAGTGCGCTCTATGTGGTGGCGACCCCGATCGGGAACCTGGCCGACATCAGCCTGCGCGCCCTGCAAGTACTGCAGCTGGTAGACGCCATAGCCTGCGAAGACAAGCGGCATTCTCAACCCCTGCTGCGGCAGTACGGCATCGACAAACCCCTGCTGGCGGTGCACGAACACAATGAAGCTGAGGCCGCAGGTCTGGTGATCGAACGCCTGCAGCGGGGTGAGCGCGTGGCCTATATCAGCGACGCCGGCACGCCGGCCGTGAGCGATCCCGGCGCCCGCCTGGTCGCCGCCGTTCGTGCCGCTGGACTGGCCATCATGCCCCTGCCGGGTGCCAGCAGCGTCACTGCGGTGCTCAGCGTGGCCGGGCTGAGCAGCCCGGGCGGTGACACCGGGTTCGTATTCGCCGGTTTCCTGCCGAGCAAGGCCGGTGAACGCGACCAGGCCATCCAGCAGCTGCAAACCGATGCCCGGGCCATCGTGATTCTGGAGGCGCCACACCGCATCGAGGCGCTTGCGAAAGCACTGGCGGTGCTGCAAGGCCGCCTGGTCACCGTTGGCCGTGAGCTGACCAAGCAATTTGAGGAAATTGCGACCGTGCCGGCGCAGGATTTTTCCGGCTGGCTGGCCGCTGGCGCCCAGCGTACGCGCGGTGAATTTGCACTGGTACTGCATCCTTGCGCCGCTGCGGATAACCCCGAAGATGGCACACGGGTGCTGCAGTTGTTGCTGGCGGAGTTGCCGCTCAAGACTGCTGTAAAAGTCGCGGCAGAAATCACCGGCGTGGGACGTAACGAGCTCTATGACACCGCACTCAAGCTGAAAAAAGAATGAACCCCAACGCCGACGAACTCTGGCACGCACCACGCTGGGCGCTTGCCGCCTTGTTGGCTGTGCTCGGGATGCTCGGTCCGTTTTCCATCGACACCTACATTCCCGCCTTTTCCGGCATGGCGCAGTCGCTGGGAGCATCACCGGTAGAAATGCAACAGACGCTGTCGGCCTACCTGTTCGGTTTTGCTTTCATGAACTTGTTTCACGGTGCGCTGGCCGACAGTTTTGGCCGTCGGCCGGTGGTGTTGTGGGGAATCGCGCTATTCACTCTGGCGTCGGCCGGTTGCGCGCTTTCGCAAAGCATCGGGCAGCTGGTTTTTTTCCGGGCCATGCAGGGCTTGTCGACAGGTGCGGGCATTGTGGTGTCGCGCGCCGTCATACGCGACATGTACCCGCCGGCTCAGGCCCAACAGGTCATGAGCCAGGTCACCATCTATTTCGGAGTGGCCCCAGCCCTTGCGCCCATCGTCGGCGGCTGGCTTTTTGTGCATCTGGGCTGGCACAGCATCTTCTGGTTTCTGACGGGAGTGGGTGTGATCCTGTGGGCTACCAACTTCCGGTTCTTGCCCGAGACACTTCCGCCGCTGGAACGCCAGCCGTTTGAAGTCAGGCATCTGATGCGGGGCTACTGGCAGTTGGGTTCCAGCCCCCGCTTTTTATTGCTGGCGCTGGCCAGCGGCGTGCCATTCAACGGCATGTTTTTGTATGTGCTGTCAGCGCCCGCTTTTTTGGGGGAACACCTGGCACTGCAGCCTACCGAATTTTTCTGGTTTTTCATCCTGACAATCTCCGGCATCATGTCCGGCGCGTGGCTGAGCGGCCGCCTGGCAGGAAAAATCGCCCCCAAGCAGCAAATACGGCACGGCTTTGTCATCATGCTGGTCACCTCGGTGCTTAACCTGATTGCCAACATGCTGTTCGCCCCGCATGCTTCGTGGTCCCTCTTTCCGATCGCAGTGTTTGCATTCGGCTGGGCACTGATGGTGCCGGTTGTCACGCTGCTGGTGCTGGACCTTTATCCTGAACGGCGCGGCATGGCTTCTTCCCTTCAGGCCTTCGTGGGCTCAACCGCCAACGGCATTGTTGCCGGTGTCATCGCCCCGCTCACAATGCACTCCACCCGGGCATTGGCGGCAGTCTCGCTCGGGATGATGTGCATCGGGTTGGTTGCCTGGGTGTATCTGCATCACCGGTGGCCGGATATCGGCCGCTCCGCAACACCCGACTAGCGTGCAATACGCCTTTTAACGATCATTGACTCGCATGGGAAATTCCATGCCCTGCCCGATGCGTTGCACCACGTTGTTGCCGTCCAGATAAGCCCAGAAAAACATGGGCTGATCACTGTCTCGCCAGCGGTAAGTCATGATGTCGCCGGACCATGACGCTACACGGTCAATCTTTGCTGGCCGGCCAAATTCGCGTTCCATATCCGAGCGCATCCACTTGCCCGGCTGGATTCTTGAAAACTCTGCTGGCGTCAGGACCTCGCGGACGCTGATGACCCTGCCGGCGGCATCCAGATCTACCATCGTGGCGAACTGACCAAGCGGCTGGCCCGAATACTGCAGCCGGGTTCCCGCATCCAGCGGCACCACCCGGGACGGCGTTCCGCGAAGCGCGATGACGTTCTCGCGGGTCATGCCGGGCTTTATCGCTGTCAACGCGCAGCCGGCGGCACACAGCACCGCGACAACAAGACCGGAAACTAATTTAAATGCCCTCACGGTTACTCCTGCCTGAAATTTAATTGATTACGAGACTTGGGACTCAATCGCGGCCAGAACGTTCCCCGTGACACCTGCCCAACCGATCTTCCCTGCGCGGGCCGAATCACGGATTGTTGCATCATGCCGCACCCGCTGAAGGCGCCCGGACTGCCGCTGTCGTTGTTTCTGGCGCCCATGATGCAGGGCAACGGCTCGAAGCCGGGATTCAACGGATTGGACCAGGCCTCAAGCAAACTCGCCGACTCGTTTTGTACTGAGCCCGCCTGGGGGCCGAGGTGTTTGGTGTCCATGCACCCGCGCGCACTCAGGCTTTGTGCTGCCGCGCAAAAATTTTGGCCAGATCCAGGAAATTCTTTTCGGCCGGCGAATTACTGTCTTCCCGGCTCACCAGCGTGATAGGTGCCACCAGCGCGGGCCTGGCATTGGTGATACGGCAGTACACCACGCTCTCACGGTGAAAATCCTTCATGGATGCGGGAACCACGGAAACGCCCGCGCCCGCCGCGACCAGGCTGATATTGGTCAGCATGCGCTCCACCTCCAAGGCGATCCTGAGCGTGAAGCCCGCCTGTTCACAGGCTTCGATCAGATCCGAATACATGCCCGGTGCGCCGTGTCTGCGCACCAGAATGAACTGCTCATCAGCCAGGGATTTCAGATCAATGGCCGGCATCTTGCCCTTGGCGGCGCCCGCCACCAGCGCGTGACCCACCGGCAGAATCAGCAGCATCTCCTCTTCGAGCAAGGAAAAAAAGCTCACGCCACGCGGATGGCTTACGGGCGTGCGCAAAATCGCGACATTGACCTTGCCCCTGTCTATGCCCTCGGTCAGCTCGGCCGCATTGGCTTCCCTCAAATCCAGATGCACACCGGGATAAGCGCTGCGGTAGGCCCGGATAATCCCCGGAATAAGGGGATGGGCAGCGGCCGAACTGGTAAAGCCGATGGCCAGCGTGCCTTCAAAGCCCTGTGCGGCGCGCGCCGCGCGCGCCGATGCCTGCTCAACACTGCGCAGGATGGCCTGGGCTTCCTG
>NZ_JBFUCA010000301.1:0-5230 GCF_056405475.1 Polaromonas sp. P1_G4 | reverse complement strand
ACTCGGCACCGAGCCATTGGTAGAGCAGAAAATCGAGGGTCGGCCTGAGGCTCATGACGACCTCCCCGAAACGGCGGGCGTCAAGGCAGGAAACGCCTGCCCTTTCTGAAGGAGCAGGGTTTCATTCATTATGATGCCCGGTTCAGAGGACTTCGTAAATGCCGGCTGCGCCCATGCCGCCGCCAATGCACATGGTCACGCAGACGCGCTTGGCGCCGCGGCGCTTGCCTTCGATCAGCGCGTGGCCCGTCAGGCGCTGGCCGGTCACGCCGTAAGGGTGGCCGACGGCAATCGCACCGCCGTTGACGTTGAGTTTGTCCATGGGAATGCCCAGCTTGTCGGCGCAGTACAGCACCTGTACGGCGAAGGCTTCGTTCAATTCCCACAGATCAATGTCGCTGATCTTCAGGCCCAGCTTGGCCAGTACCTTTGGAATGGCGAAGACCGGGCCAATGCCCATTTCATCGGGTTCGCAACCGGCGACGGCAAAGCCGAGGAAGCGGCCCAGGGGTTTAAGGCCCTTTTTCTCCGCCAGGGTTTCGTTCATGACAACCACGGCGCCGCCGCCGTCGGAGAACTGGCTGGCATTGCCGGCCGCGATCACGCCGCCAGGGATGGCCGGCTTGATGCCGCTGATGCCTTCCTTGGTCGTGCCTTCGCGGATACCTTCGTCCTTGCTGACGGTGACCTCTTTGGTGGTCAGGCCCATGATCTTGTCGGCCACGCCGGCTGTCACGGTGATGGGGGCGATCTCAGCTTCAAAGAGGCCCGCAGCCAGCGCGGCCGTGGCCTTTTGCTGGCTCAGCGCGCCGTATTCGTCCATGCGGTCGCGCGAGATGTTGTAGCGTTTGGCGACCTGCTCAGCGGTCTGGAGCATGTTCCAGTAGATCTCGGGCTTGTTCTTGGCGAGCCAGGTTTCCTGCAGCATGTGGGTGTTCATTTCCTGCTGCACGCAGGAAATGCTTTCGACGCCGCCGGCCACGTAGATGTCGGCTTCACCGGCGATCACGCGCTGGGCCGCCAGGGCGATGGTCTGCAGGCCGGACGAGCAGAAACGGTTGACCGTCATGCCCGATACCGTCACCGGGCAGCCGGCGCGCAGCGCAATCTGGCGTGCGATGTTGGCGCCGGTGGCACCTTCGGGCGTAGCGCAGCCGATGATCACGTCATCGACCTCTGCGGCCTCGATGCCGGCGCGCTTGAGCGCGTGCTCAACGGCGTGTCCGCCCAGGGTGGCGCCGTGCGTCATGTTGAAGGAGCCCTTCCAGCTTTTGGCCAGGGGGGTGCGTGCGGTGGAAACGATTACTGCTGAAGTCATGGAATTCTCCGGATTCTGGGACGTTGATCTGTGCGGTCTGCTGGACTTAGGTAGACAGGTTGAAGGTCTTGCCTTCGGCTGCAAGCTTGGCCAGCAGGGGTGCGGGCTTCCAGAATTTGGCGTCGTCCAGCGGGTTCTGCGCGAAGCGGTTCATGCTTTGCACCACATTGAAGAGGCCGACCTGGTCGGCGTACAGCATGGGGCCACCGCGGTAGACCGGGAAGCCATAGCCCATGATGTAGACCATGTCGATGTCGCTGGCCTTGGAGGCGATGCCTTCTTCCAGGATGTGCGCGGCTTCATTTACCAGCGAATACACCAGGCGCTGCACGATTTCCTCGTCGGAAATCTTGCGTGGCGTGATGCCCAGGCTCTTGCGGTGGTCTTCAATCATCTTGACGACTTCAGCGTTCGGGATCGCGTCGCGCTTGCCGGGTACATAGTCGTACCAGCCGGCGCCGGTCTTCTGGCCGAAGCGGCCTTTCTCGCACAGCAGGTCGGCCGTTTTGCTGTATTTCATGTCCGGCTTTTCGGTGTAGCGGCGCTTGCGGATCGCCCAGCCGATGTCGTTGCCGGCCAGGTCGCCCATGCGGAACGGGCCCATGGCAAAGCCGAATTTCTCGATGGCCTTGTCGACCTGCTCGGGGGTGCAGCCTTCGTCGAGCAGGAAACCGCCCTGGCGGCCGTATTGCTCGATCATGCGGTTGCCGATAAAGCCGTCGCAGACGCCCGACACCACGGCCGTCTTTTTAATCTTTTTACCCACGGCCATCACGGTGGCCAGCACGTCCTTGCCGGTCTTGGCGCCGCGCACGACTTCCAGCAGCTTCATCACATTGGCCGGGCTGAAGAAATGCAGGCCGACCACGTCTTGCGGACGCTTGGTGAAGTCGGCGATTTTGTTGACGTCCAACGTCGAAGTGTTGGACGCCAGGATGGCGCCCGGCTTCATCACGCGGTCCAGTTCCTTGAAGACCTTCTCCTTGACGCCCATTTCTTCAAACACGGCCTCGATCACGAGGTCGGCGTCTTTGAGGTCGTCGTAGCTCAACGTGGTGCTGAGCAGGCCCATGTGCTGGTCATATTTATCCTGCTTAAGCTTGCCCTTCTTGACCTGGGCCTCGTAGTTCTTGCTGATGATGCCGAGGCCTTTGTCCAGGKCCTCCTGCTTCATCTCGAGAATCTTGACCGGGATGCCGGCGTTCAGGAAGTTCATGGCGATACCGCCGCCCATGGTGCCGGCGCCGATCACGGCCACCGAATTGATCTCGCGCTTGGGCGTGTCTTCCGGCACGTCGGGGATCTTGGAGGCCGCACGCTCAGCCATGAAGATATGGCGCAGCGCGCGGCTTTCGGGTGTCCACATCAGGTTGATGAAGCACTCGCGCTCAAAAGTCATGCCGTCTTCGAATTTCTTCTTGGTCGCTGCTTCGACCGCGTCCACGCACTTGAGCGGCGCGGGGAAGTTCTTGGCCATGCCCTTGACCATGTTGCGGGCGAACTGGAAATAAGCGTCGCCATTGGGGTGCTTGGCGCGCAGGTCACGCACCAGCGGAAGCGGCCGGGTGTCGGAAATCGATTGGGCAAAGGCCAGGGCTTCCTGGGCCAGCGATTCGGGCGAGGCAGCAAGCTTGTCGAACAGTTTCTGGCCGGGGATTTGCGCGAGCAGTTCGCTCTTGACGGGTTCGCCGCTCACGATCATGTTCAGGGCCGGTTCCACGCCGAGCACGCGCGGCAGGCGCTGCGTGCCGCCGGCGCCAGGCAACAGGCCGAGCTTGACTTCAGGCAAGGCCACGTTGGTGCCAGGCGCGGCGATGCGGTAGTGGCAGCCCAGGGCCAATTCCAGGCCGCCGCCCATGCAGACGGAATGGATCGCGGCGACGATAGGCTTGCCGGAATTCTCGACCGCGCGGATCACGCTCAGCAGATTGGGTTCGATCAGCGCCTTGGGCGTGCCGAACTCTTTGATGTCGGCGCCACCCGAAAAGGCTTTGCCTGCGCCGGTGATCACGATGGACTTGATGGCGGCATCGGCATTGGCCTTCTGGATGTTGTCGGTCAGGCTCAGGCGCGTGGCGTGGCCCAGGCCGTTGACGGGTGGGTTGCTCAGTGTGATGAGCGCGACGGGGCCGTGAACTTCGTAAAGGGTGGTCATTGCGTTGCTTCTTTCCTTGATGGAGTTTCAGTTTTTGGTTGTCTCGGCTGGCGCTGCGGCCCGGCACGCGCTGGTCGGGCGCACAAAAAAGTACGACCGTTCTTTTTCCATTGTAGGGGGCGTTTGTGACGGCACAAGTCCCCGGATGGACTGTTCAGTCTATTTTTGTCCCTGCGGTGACAGCCGGGGACGATCCACACCGTTTTTTACACCTCGAGCCACTCTTTGCGGATGTAGGCATCAGCCCGCAGGCTGTCGGGGGTGCCGTCAAACACGATGCTGCCGTGGCCCATGACCAGCGCGCGATCGGAAATCGCCATGGCAATCGTCAGTTTCTGTTCGATCAGCAGCACCGAGATGCCCTTGGCCTTCAGCGTTTGCAAATACTGCCCCACCAGCTCAACAATTTTGGGCGCAAGGCCTTCAGTGGGCTCGTCGATGATGATSAGGTCGGGATCGCCCATCARCGTGCGRCACAGCGTSAGCATCTGCTGCTCGCCRCCCGASAGCACGCCGGCCTCGGTGTGCTGGCGTTCGCGCAAGCGCGGGAACATCTGGTACATGTCCTCAAACGACCAGCGCGAACCCTTGCCCGAGCCCTTTTGGCCCAACAAAAGGTTCTGGTGCACCGTGAGCTTGGGGAAGATGTCGCGGTTTTCCGGCACATAGCCTATGCCCAGGTGGGCAATCTGGTAGGCCTTCTTGCCGGCGATTTCCTGCTTCTTCCAGAGGATGGAGCCCTGGCAGTCAACCAGGCCCATGATGGCCTTGGCCGTGGTGGAGCGGCCCGAACCGTTGCGACCCAGCAAGGCGACGATCTGGCCGGGCTGCACGTCGAAATGGACACCGTGCAGTACGTGGCTTTTGCCGTAGAAGGCGTGGAGGTTCTGGATATGGAGCATCAGTGACCTCCTCCGTGAGCTTGTGCGTCTGCTACTGAAGAGCCCAAATACGCCTCTTGCACGCGCTGGTCGGCGCGCACGGCCTCGGGCGTGTCGTAGGCAATGATCTCGCCATAAACCACCACCGCAATCTTGTCGGCCAGGCCGAACACCACGCCCATGTCGTGCTCCACCGTCAGCAGGGTCTTGCCCACGGTGACCTCCTTGATCAGGTTGATGAAGCGGCTGGTCTCGGACCGGCTCATGCCGGCCGTCGGTTCGTCCAGCAGGATGACGTTGGCGCCGCCTGCAATCGTGATGCCGATTTCCAGCGCGCGCTGCTCGGCGTAGGTCAGGTTGGTGGCCAGCACGTCACGCTTTTTGTCGAGCTTGATCATGGCCATCAACTCGTMGGCGCGCTCGTTGGCGTCATCCAGGTCGGCCAGGAAGCGGAAGAACGTGTACTTGTAGCCCAGGCTCCACAGCACGCCGCAGCGCAGGTTTTCAAACACGCTGAGTTTGGGGAAGATATTGGTGATCTGGAAGCTGCGCGACAAGCCCAGCCGGTTGATTTCAAACGGCTTTTTGCCGTCGATGCGCTGGCCGTTGAGCAACACTTCGCCGCTGGTGGGCTCAAAACGGCCGCTGATGAGATTGAACAGCGTGGACTTGCCCGCGCCGTTGGGCCCGATGATGGCGACGCGCTCGCCGGCCTGCACCTTCAGGTTGGCGCCGCGGATGATTTCGGTCTTGCCAAAGCTCTTGCGCAGGTCTTTGAGTTCAAGCGAATAGTTCATATCAACCTCCCCACCAGCCAGGGCCGCGGAACCGGCTTTGCCGGGCCGCAGGCGCAGCGCCCCCTCGGGGGGCAGCGAC
>NZ_JBFUCA010000300.1:0-5276 GCF_056405475.1 Polaromonas sp. P1_G4 | reverse complement strand
GCGGTTTGCGGCAGGCTGCCGGCCGGCACAAAGGGATCGTTCAGCGCGTTCAGGGCCAGCGCCGGCACGGCAATGCTGCGCAAATGCGGCTTGGCAGAGGCACGCAGCCAGTAGTCATCCGCATCCTTGAACCCGTGGACAGGCGCGGTGAATACATTGTCGAAAGCGTACAAGTCGCGCGCGGCCAGCAATCGGTCGCGGTCAAAAAGACCTGGGTGCTGCTCCAGTTTTTTCAGCGCCTTCGGCACCATGGTTCTCAGGAACATGCGGGTGTAGACCTGCCGGTTGAATCCCCGACCTATGGCCCAGCCGCTGGCCGTCAGGTCCAGCGGCGAACAGACGGACGCAATACCGCTAACCACCTGGCGGGCCTCCGCGCCAAGCTCGCCGGCCCAGCGCATCAACGCATTGCCACCCAATGAAATGCCTACGGCAACGACCGGCCCGGAATGGGCCTGCGCAAAGCGCCGCAGTATCCAGTCTATCTCTGCAAAATCTCCTGAGTGATAAGCCCGCGGCGCTAGGTTCAATTCACCGGAACACCCCCGGAAGTGTGGAATGGCGCAGCCCCAGCCGCGCTCGCGAGCCACATCGGCAAGCGCTTCGGCGTAGTGGCTGGCAGATGACCCCTCAAGCCCATGAAACACCACCAGGAGTGGCACTTCCTTGCGCGATTCCTTGCGTCTCATCTCGATGGATTCGTTGCCCGTCGGGGAAGCTGCCGGAAACCCCGACGAAGGCTCGTTTCCATCGAGCATCCAGTCAACGTCGACAAAGTCGCTATCGGGGGTATCCCAGCGCTCGCGGCGAAACACGGGCGGCGGGCCCAGGTAGCGGCGTGACCGCAGCGCAGCCCAGATGGTCTGCAAATTGCCGCCCGGCAGCCACCAGGGTGCTGCGTATTTCACCGCAGGCCTTTCAGTGCAGGACGGTCGGTGTTTCCGACACTTCCTGCATTTCTCGCGGCGTGCCGGGACTGGCATGGTGTGCCACCATGCGCCAGCCTTGCGCACCCTTGTGATACACATTGGTGGCAATCACGTAGGCATGCCGTGGCCCTTCATCGGTCAGCACCTCGATGCGTTCCAGCACGCTGTGCACGCAGGCGCTCATGGTCTCGACCTTTCGCACCTTGATGGCCTGGGCATTGATGGTGCCATTGGCAAACATGGCGTCAAAAGTGGCGCGTATGGCCGCCGGGCCCACCAGCCGGGCGCCACCCGGGTGCACACAGACGATGTCGTCGTCATCGCCCCAGCAGGCCATGAGCTTTTCGATGTCGCCGCTTTGCAGCGCGTCATAAAAAGCCGCCTCGATGTCATCGGCGTTGCCGCTGCTGGCGGGCGGGACTTTGGGTTTGGGCATGGGAAGGCGTCAGTCCGGCTTGGCGTTGGGTGGTGAATTCTGCTCGGGATTGAGCCTTGCAGCAAGCCACGAGCGTACGACACCTTGCATGCTGTTGTCTTGCGGCCCGATACGCCGGCCGTTTCCGCCGCTCTGGTTAGCCTGCCAAAGCACCTCAGGCGCGGCCACATGGGTACCCGGYGGCAAAACCTGCAGCGCTGCGTCGATAAACTCTGCCAGCTTGGCAGGACGCACCGGCTGCTCGGCTGCGGGAATCATGAACTTGAGGGTCGACAGCATCCACGACGCCGTCTTCTCGAAAAAATTGGCGCCCGCAATACCTTCGGTCTTGCGCGCCGAGCGCACCAACAACACGCGTTCAAAGCCCAGTGAAGCCACGGCTTGCTCATCGAGGTCGGCCAGTCCGCGCTTGAGGGCATCGGGTAAACGCCCCGAAGCGTGGGGCACCACCACAACCAGTGTCTGTGCGCCACAGCGTTTCAACCAGCGGGCCAGCACCGGCAGTTGTCCCGGCACGGGCGTCCACAGTGTGCGCTCACGCCCATAAAAAAGCCGTGGCGGCTCAAACATGACCAGGCCGGTATGAACAAGCTGAGGCCGCGCGRGCCATGCCTCGATTGCTGAAGCATCACCTGCCAGCACAATCCCCACGCCGGCCATACCGGTGGTCATGGTTTCAGTAGCCAGCACCTCGGTGTGCGCATAACGTCCGCTGCCCACAAGGCGGCGCAACACTTCATTGCCCAGCACGCCGGTCGCGCCCGCAATCATCAGACGTGGTTTCGCGGCTGCCGCCGCCAAGGGGCGCAGGTTGGCCTGCAGAGCTTGGAATGCCTGCACGGACCCGGGGGAATGAGGCGTCATCGACATTCGACTATGTTAGTGTTGCGGCTTRCATTTTCGAAAGACATCGCCATGAAATCCCGCTTTTTAAACCTGTTCCTTGTCAGCATGCTGGGCCTGCTCCTCACGGGTTGCGGCTACAACGACTTTCAGCGCCTCGACGAGCAAACCAAATCGGCCTGGTCTGAAGTGCTGAACCAGTACCAGCGCCGTGCCGACCTGGTGCCCAACATTGTGGCCACGGTCAAGKGCGAAGCCGCTTTTGAACAGGACACCCTGACCAAGGTGATTGAAGCACGCGCCAAGGCCACCTCCATCCAGGTGACGCCGGAAACCCTGAACGATCCGGCAGCCTTCAAAAAATTCCAGGCAGCGCAAGGCGAATTGGGCAGTGCGCTGAGCCGCCTGATGGTGGTCAGTGAACGCTACCCCGACCTCAAGGCCAACCAGGGTTTTCGTGACCTGCGCGTGCAGCTGGAAGGCACCGAAAACCGCATCACGGTAGCACGCAATCGCTACATCCAGGCGGTCCAGGAATACAACGTGYTGACACGCAGTTTCCCAAGCAACCTGACGGCCATGGTCTTCAGCTACAACGTCAAGCCGAACTTCACCGTGGCCAATGAGGCACAGATTTCCGCACCGCCTGTGGTGGACTTCACGAAGAAATAAGTTTCTACAGGACTTGCTGTGCAGCAACTAGCGGGTTGGATATTGGGCCGTAGCCTCCTCCGCTGGATGGCGGGATTGTTGCTGGCCGTGTGGCTGCCCCTTGTGGCCTGGGCGCAAGGCGTCCAGCCGGTGCCGGCCCTCACGGCGCATGTCATGGACAGCACTGGTACGCTGGATGCCACGCAACGCGCCGCCCTGGAGGCCAAACTGGTTGCGTTTCAACAAAGCCGCGGCGCACAGGTGGTGGTGCTCGTCGTGCTCAGCACCCAGCCCGAAGACATCGCCGCTTATGCCCAGCGTGTGGGCGATGCCTGGAAAATTGGACGCAAAAGCGTGGGCGACGGGCTGCTGCTGGTCGTGGCCAAGAACGATCGTAAGGTCCGTATCGAAACCACCAAGGCGCTGGAAGGCGCCATTCCGGACCTCGCGGCGCGCCAGGTGATCGACACCGCCATYACCCCGCGCTTGAAACAGGGCGACTTTGCCGGCGGGCTGAATGCCGCGGCTGACCAGATCATGGCGCTGATCAGCGGCGAAAACCTCCCAGTGCCTGAGCAAAAAAGTGCTTCGGACATGGCTGACAGCGGCTTCGAGTGGACCGACCTCGCGGTGTTCCTGTTCTTTGCCGTGCCGATAGGCGGGCGCCTGGCCGCCGGCGTCTTGGGGCGCAAGCTGGGCTCCATCGCCACCGGCGGCGCCGTCGGCGTGCTGGCCTGGGTGTTCACCAGCAGCCTGATTGTGGCCGGCCTGGCGGCTGTGGCGGGTATGGTGTTTGCGCTGGTGGCCAGCCTCGGCGTCCTGGGCAGCGGCAGCCGCTCTTCGGGCGGCTGGACCACTGGCGGCTTTGGCGGCGGGAGCAGCGGAGGAAGCTGGGGCGGAGGCAGCAGCAGTGGCGGCGGATTCAGCAGTGGCGGTGGCGGTGATTTCGGCGGCGGCGGCGCATCAGGCGACTGGTAGGCACATGCTCAATAAACCCAAGACCATCCTCAAGCACCTCTGGCTGGATGCCTCCGACGCCCAGCGCGCAATTGCACCCGACATGCTCAACCGGCTGGCCAGCCGGGTGACGGCCAGCGAGCGGCGGCACAGCGGCGAAATACGGATATGCGTGGAGGCCTCGTTGCCCATGAGCTACCTGTGGCGGCTGGGCAAACACCAGTCCATCGGCCAGCTCACGCGCCAGCGCGCGGTCACGATGTTCGGGAAGCTGCGGGTATGGGACACCGAACACAACAACGGTGTGCTGATTTATTTGCTGCTGGCCGAGCACGCCATTGAAATCGTGGCGGACCGCGGCGTGGCGCGCCATGTGAATCAAGCACAGTGGCAGGCCACGGTGTCGCGCATGGCCCAGGCGTTCAGGGAGAACCGGTACGAGGACGGATTGACACAGGCACTGGAAGAAACCTCAGCGCTGCTGATGGCGCACTTTGCCATCGATGGTATGCAGGGCGACGCACCCAACAATCCCAACGAACTGCCCGACGCGCCCTGGCTGCAATAGCCGGTTCGCAGGTACCGCGGGCCTGGCGCCGATAACGCCGCGTCAGGGCGCCAGAACCACGACCAACACAAAGAGGGCGACTGCCGCGAGCACAACCCGCGTCAGCCAGGCCTTGCGCACGCGCCTGGCCCGACGCTCGAGCGACGCTTCCTCTCCCCATATCAGGCTGTCTAAAAGACTGTCCATTTCGCACCTCGTTGCTGGCTTGAACCCACCACAACGATAAGGGAGCGGCCCGGGCCATGGCTGTCATTTAGCGTGTCCAGTTGTTACTTTGCCGGCTCGGGCCAGGCCATTTGTCCGGAAACCGCTCCCTATTTGATAGCTGCTTGCGCTCACCCCGTATGGGTTGGAGGCCTTTTTTGCTTGAATAGCGGAAGCACGCCAGATTTCCGCATGGCGCAATGGAACGTCGCGCCGCAGCCACTCATGGCGGCGGGCAGTTAGTCCATCAACGTCCACTTCTGCTCACTGCGCGCCGATTGCACCCTTCTCGATAAAGCGGACGCCGCGGTCTCCGTCCTCGACCCGCAGATAGCCGGCGTCCAGCGGATCAGCCGCTTGCCCGGCGGCACGCACGTGGACGTCGGCCGCCCTACGAGGTAGACATTCGCAAAGGGTTCATGAAGGACTCGGRTGGCCGGCCAGTTGGCCCGCTACGCAGAGGGAGCACAAAACAACCATCTTCGTCATTTTCAGGAATGACTGTGAGCGCTTCGCCAACGGCATGAACGGCCAAACTGATTCGAATTTCTCCAGATCGAAGCGCCCATAAAAAAACCGGCCATAGGGCCGGTTTTTTCTGAAGCGTGGAAGCTTACTTTTTCTGCCGATATTTGCGCAAAGCGGCAATCTGGGCGGCCATGACGGCGAGCTCGGACTGGGCCATGGC
>NZ_JBFUCA010000299.1:0-5287 GCF_056405475.1 Polaromonas sp. P1_G4 | reverse complement strand
CGCGGCACGCATGGCATCCTCGCGCATGTGCCGCGTTTTTCAACCATGATGGGCTCCCGTCGTATTTTTTGTTATCGTTTTCATCAGTATTGAACCTTTTTCTCGACGTAGCGGAACTGGATGACGGTGAGCGCCACCACGATCACCATCAGCACGACCGACTGCGCAGCCGAGCCGCCCAGGTCCATGGCCTTGAAGCCGTCGTAATACACCTTGTAGACCAGGATGGCTGTGTCCTTGCCTGGCCCGCCCTGCGTGGCGGCGTCGACGATGGCAAACGTGTCGAAGAAGGCATAGACCACGTTGATCACCAGCAGGAAGAAGGTGGTGGGCGACAGCAGCGGGAACTGGATGGTCCAGAAGCGGCGCCAGGGTCGGGCACCGTCAATCGCAGCGGCCTCGATCAGCGATTTCGGTATGGACTGCAGGCCCGCCAGAAAAAACAGGAAGTTATAAGAAATCTGCTTCCACACCGAGGCCATCACGATCAGCGTCATGGCATGGCCGGAGTCGAGCAGATGATTCCAGTTGATGCCTATCTTGCCCAGCGCGTAGGCGACCACGCCCAGCGAGGGAGAAAACATGAACACCCACAGCACGGCCGCCACAGCCGGGGCAACCGCGTAGGGCAACACGAGCATGGTTTTGTAGAACATGCCGCCGCGCACGATGCGGTCGGCAAACACCGCCAGCAACAGTGACAGGCTGATGCCGATGCCGGCCACCATCACTGAGAAAAACGCGGTCGTCTTGAACGACTCCACATAGCTCGGGTCGTCCAGCAATTGCCGAAAATTGGCCAGGCCGACGAATTCGATGGAGGTGCCGAAAGGGTCTTGCTGTTGCAGCGACTGCAGAAGCGCCTGCGCCGCTGGCCAGAAGAAGAACACCAAAATGACCGCCATTTGCGGCAGCAGCAGCAACCAGGGCAGCCAGCTGGATCGGAAGACAACGCGTTTTTCCATAGGGCCTTCGGTGGGCAAAAACCTGTGAGTGCTAAAACATAAAAACCCGCCTGGCCTTCCCCGATGAGGGGGAGAGGGCGCAGCGGGCCGAGTTTAGCCCGCCGTGCGGGCCTGCTCTGTCTCTTGGGCGATCAGCCCTTGTTGGCCTTCTGGAAGCGCTCAAGCTGCTCATTGCCGCGCTTGACGATGGAGCCCAACGCTTCTTTGGCCGTCTTCTTGCCGTTCCAGACCTGCTCGAGTTCTTCGTCCTCGATCGCGCGAATCTGCACATAGTTGCCCAGACGGATGCCGCGGCTCTTGTCCGTGACCTTGCGGATCATTTGCGTCACCGCGACGTCGGTGCCCGGGTTCTGTTTGTAGAAGCCGGACTTTTCGGTCAGGTCGTACGATGCCATCGTCACGGGCAGGTAACCGGTGCGCTTGTGGCTGGCCGACTGCACTTCAGGCGTGGATATGAAGCTGAAGAACTTGGCGACGCCCTTGTATTCGGCCGGCTTTTTGCCCGACATGACCCACAGACTGGCGCCGCCGATGACGGTGTTTTGCGGCGCGCCGGGAACGTCCTGGTAGTAAGGCAGCGGAGCCAGGCCGTAGGCGAACTTGGCGTTTTTGGCCACATTGCCGTAAAAGCCCGAAGACGTGTTGATCATGGCGCACTCGCCCGACACGAAACTGGCTTCCGGCACGTTACCGCGGCCCTTGTAGATAAAGAGGCCCTGTTTGGCCATGTTGGCCAGGTTCTCGATGTGGCGCACGTGCAGCGGCGAATCCACCTTCAGGCGCGCATCCATGCCTTGCAGGCCGTTGGCTTTGGTGGCGAACTCGACGTTGTGCCAGGCCGAGAAACTTTCCACCTGTGTCCAGTTCTGCCAGGCGGTCGTGAAGGGACATTTGTGACCGGAGGCCTTCAGTTTGGCGGCGGCGTTGAYGACTTCAGGCCAGGTGACGGGGGCCTTGTCGGTCGGCAGGCCCGCAGCCTTGAATGCGTCCTTGTTGAAATAGAAGATGGTGGTGGAGCTGTTGAACGGGAAGCTCAACATCTGGCCGTTTGGCGCGGTGTAGTAGCCGGCAACAGCGGGGATGTAGGCTTTCGGATCGAATTTTTCTCCGGCGTCCTGCATGATCTTGCCGACCGGGACGATGGCTCCCTTGCTGGCCTGCATCGTGGCGGTGCCCACTTCAAAAACCTGAAGGATATGCGGCGCATTGCCGGCGCGGAAGGCCGCGATGGAGGCCGTCATGGACTCATCGTACGTGCCCTTGAAGGTGGGCACTACCTTGTATTCCTTCTGGCTCTCATTGAATTGCTTGGCCAGGTCATTGACCCATTCGCCGTTGACGGCCGTCATTGAATGCCACCACTGGATCTCGGTCTGGGCCTGGCTGGCCAGCGGCGCGCACAGGCCGAGGGCCGCGAAGGCGAATGCTGAGAGACGGTTTTTCATTAAAACTCCTGGGATTGGACGCGCACCGGGGCGCGCCACGTTAAACGGGACAGTGTAAAAACTGTTTGTGACACGCGATTTAATCGATTTGCGGGCTTCCCGACAAGCGGGATTTCCATAAGGACACATACGACTTCCATGGCGCCACGGGTAAATGTTGCGCTGCGGTAATATAGGGCAACAGCGCTGGACACGGGTCCGAAGCCGCTGGCTTTTCACGATGAACGCCCCTACTACCCTCCAAGAATTGAACGTCTTTGCCGATGACGCAAAGGCTGGCGAAGCCCGCATCCGCGAGATTCCCTATAACTACACCTCATTTTCCGATCGGGAGGTAGTCATCCGCCTGCTCGGCGAGCGTGCCTGGGACTTGCTGAACCGTCTGCGCGACGAGCGCCGCACCGGCCGCTCCGCGCGCATGCTGTATGAAGTGCTGGGCGATGTCTGGGTCGTGCAGCGCAACCCCTATTTGCAGGACGACCTGCTGGACAACCCCAAGCGGCGCAAGCTGCTGGTCGACGCCTTGCAGCACCGGCTGACCGAAGTCGAAAAACGCCGCACCCCGGATGCAGATCAACAGCGCGACGCCATCGTGGGCGAACTGCTGGACGCCGCTCGCGGCGCCGTCGCCCGCTTCTACACCTCCTTCAGCGAGATGTACGACCTTCGCCGCCTGACGGAACGCAAGCTGCGCAAGCTGACCCTCAAGGACAACATCAAGTTCGACGGCCTTTCGCGGGTGTCGCATGTCACCGATGCGACTGACTGGCGTGTCGAATACCCCTTTGTGGTGCTCACGCCCGACACTGAAGTCGAAATGGCCGGCCTGGTCAAGGCCTGTATCGAGCTTGGCCTGACAATCGTGCCGCGTGGTGGCGGCACCGGCTACACCGGCGGGGCGATTCCGTTGACCTGGAAGTCGGCTGTCATCAATACCGAAAAACTCGAAGCCATGACCGAGGTCGAAATGGTTTCGTTGCCCGGCGTTGACAAGCCAGTGGCTACCGTATGGACTGAAGCCGGCGTGGTCACCCAGCGTGTGGCCGACGCGGCCGAGCGCGGCGGCTTCGTCTTCGCGGTCGACCCGACCTCTGCCGAAGCCTCCTGCATAGGCGGCAACATCGCGATGAACGCGGGCGGCAAGAAGGCCGTGCTGTGGGGCACGGCGCTGGACAACCTGGCTTCGTGGCGCATGGTYACGCCGCAGGCCGAGTGGCTGGAAGTCACGCGCGTGGGTCACAACCTCGGCAAGATCCACGACGCCGAAATGGCCAGCTTCGACCTCCAGTATTTCCAAGCCGACGGCAAAACCCCCATTCGCACCGAGCGGCTGGATATTCCCGGCAAGACTTTCCGCAAGGAGGGCCTGGGCAAAGACGTTACCGACAAATTCCTCAGCGGCTTGCCCGGCATCCAGAAAGAGGGTTGCGACGGCCTCATCACCAGCGCGCGCTGGATCGTGCACCGCATGCCGGCACATACCCGCACGGTTTGCCTCGAATTTTTCGGCAATGCCAAGGACGCGGTGCCCAGCATCGTCGAGATCAAGGATTTCATGTTCGCCGAGCAAAAGCGCGGCGGCGCCATCCTGGCGGGGCTGGAACACCTGGACGACCGCTACCTGAAGGCGGTCGGCTATGCGACCAAATCGAAAAAGCACGGCGGCCTGCCGAAGATGGTGCTCTTTGGCGACATTGCCGGCGACGACGCCGATGTGGTGGCGCGTGCCACCTCGGAAGTTGTGCGCATTGCCAACTCGCGCCACGGCGAAGGTTTTATCGCCATCAGCCCCGACGCCCGCAAGAAATTCTGGCTGGACCGCAAGCGCACCGCCGCGATCTCCAAGCACACCAATGCCTTCAAGATCAATGAAGACGTGGTGATTCCGCTGCCCCGCATGGCCGAATATACCGACGGCATCGAGCAGATCAATATCGAGCTCAGCCTGGCCAACAAGATACGGCTGTGCGACGAGCTGGAGGCTTTTTTCCTCAAGGGCAACCTGCCTTTGGGCAAATCGGACGATGCCAACGATATTCCTTCGGCAGAACTGCTGGAAGACCGTGTGGGCCAGGCGCTGGCGCTGATAGCTGAGGTACGCGCGCTATGGTCCGGCTGGCTGGCGGGTGTAGCGACCTTGTTCCCGCAGTTGCAAGACCATTCGCTGCGCGCCAGCTGGAAAACCGATATCCGGGCCCAGCTTCAGGCGATTTTCTCGGGCGGCGCGTTTTTGCCGATCATCGAAGAATGCAATGCCATCCACAAGCGTGTGCTCAAGGGCCGTGTCTGGGCGGCGCTGCACATGCACGCCGGCGACGGTAACGTGCACACCAACCTGCCCGTCAACAGCGACGACTACGAGATGCTGCAGACCGCGCATGTGGCGGTGGYGCGCATCATGGTGCTGGCTCGTTCGCTGGACGGCGTGATCTCGGGCGAACACGGCATTGGCATCACCAAGCTGGAGTTCCTGACCGACGAAGAGCTGCGGCCCTTTACCGAATACAAGCAAAAAGTCGATCCGGAAGGGCGCTTCAACAAAGGCAAGCTGCTACGAAATCAGGAGCTGCTCGCGCAAGATGGGAGCGGTCTTCAGGCCAAAAACGATGCTAAACCGATATTGCATGCCGACTTGACCAATGCCTATACCCCCAGCTTCGGCTTGATGGGGCATGAGTCGCTGATCATGCAGCAGTCGGACATTGGCGCCATTGCCGACAGCGTGAAGGATTGCCTGCGTTGCGGCAAATGCAAACCGGTGTGCGCCACCCATGTGCCGCGCGCCAACCTGCTGTACAGCCCGCGCAACAAGATTCTGGCCACCTCGCTGCTGGTGGAAGCTTTTCTGTATGAAGAGCAGACCCGGCGCGGCGTGAG
>NZ_JBFUCA010000298.1:0-5297 GCF_056405475.1 Polaromonas sp. P1_G4 | reverse complement strand
CTGTAAATGCTATCAAAAAAGGAGCTGCTCGCGCAGGTGGTGTGCGGGCTGGAGGTCGATTTTGTATCTAAACAGGGCCTTCTGGCCCATTTTCAGGGAGTTTTTGCACTGAGCAGCATTTTTTCGACTTCCTGGGCGCTGACCGCGCCTGGCGCGCGGGATCCGTCAGCAAAAATCAGGGTGGGCGTGCCGGTGATATTGTATTTTTGGCCAAACTCGCGGTTTCGCTTGATGGCCGAGATGTCGCATTCGGCAGCCGCAGGCACGGTGTTGCGCAGCATCCAGTCGTTCCATGACTTCGCCTTGTCCTTGGCACACCAGATGTGGCGCGACTTGGCGACGGAGTCCGGTCCGAGCACGGGGTACAGGAAGAGATAAACGGTGACGTTGTCGACGGTGGTCAGGTCCCGTTCGAAGTGTTTGCAGTAGCCGCAATTTGGGTCTTCAAACACCGCCAGCCTGCGTTTCCCCTCACCGCGAACAATCTTGAAAGCGTCCTTCAAAGGGAGTTTGTCGAAATCGACTGCACTGAGTTTCCCGATGCGTTCCTCGGTCAGGTTTTTTTTGTTTTTTACATCGAGAAGTTGACCCTGCAACAGGTAGTTACCTTGCTCGTCGGTATAGAAAATTTCGAAGCCAATACGTACCTCATAGAGGCCGCCCATCGGTGTTTTGGTGACTTCATCGATTTTTGCAAAAGCCGGAAATTTCTCTGACAGGTTTTTGCGGATGACGGCTTCCTGCGCAAAAACAGGAACCAGGCTGAACGCCGCCAGACTGAGCAGACCGATCAATTTCACTATTTTCATTTAAGTTCCAGTCTGTTTCTCAGTCATTCATAAACCCGCGGCTTGCCGCGTCAGCCAGGCCTTGAGCAAACCGCTTCGCTCAAACCCCTTCATGCCCCAATTGCGCAGGGCCTGCCAGCGCCCATCGGTTTGCGCAAAAATGCCATGCAAACCGTCGGTGACCGCGCCCATTGCCGCTACGTCGGCCTTGCGGGCCCTTTCGTAGCGCCGCAGCAGTTTTTCATCACCCAATCCGCGCCAATACTCACGCTGTGAAATCACCCCGGCCAGGCAAGCCGCATCGGCCAGGCCCAGGTTCAAGCCTTGACCGGCCAGCGGGTGCACCGTGTGCGCCGCATCGCCCGCCAAAGCCCAGCCGGGGCCGACCCAGTGCCCGGCGCTGGACAGGGAAAGCTGCCAGCTTGCCCGCTCGCTTGTCAGGCGCAGGTTACCGGTCTCTTCGCCGCACACGGCCTTGAGGGTGTTGCAAAATTCTTCCGCGGGCATTTTTTCGAGCAGGGCGGCCCGCTGTACAGGGACAGACCACACCAGCGCCGCCAAGTTCCCGTTGGCACCCGATAAAGGCAAAAGAGCCAGTATGTCGCCGTGGGTAAACCACTGGCGGGCAATGCCGCCATGGGGCTTGTCCAGCTCAAGCCGTGCTGCGACGGCCTTTTGCGGATAGGGCTTGATGGTCCAGTTGACCGGCCGGATCTGGGCGAACTCATCACGGCTGGMGCTTTTCTGGCCTTCGCAGATCACGTTGAGCGCGGCCTTGGCAGGCGCGTCCACCGTCTCGATTTGCGGCTGGTAGCGAACTGCCTGGCTCAATTGCTGCTCCAGCGCCGGGACATCCACAATCCAGGCCAGCGCTTCCTGGCCGACACTGCGCGCCGTGAAATCCAGCTTGCCGCCGTTGTCTCCCCAAACCTGCATTTCGACCACCGGCGTGGCAAAGGCCGTGTCGGGCCAGGCGCGCAGGGTTTCCAGCACGCTGCGAGACGCGCTGTTGAGGGCGTAAGCACGCACGTCGGGCATGGTGTGCATCCCCGGCGGCCTTTCAGGCCTGGTGACCAAAGCTACGCGCAGGCGCTCGCGCGCCAGCAGCAGGGCCAGTGTGCGGCCTACCACACCATCGCCGCGAATACAGACATCAAAGGTCTTGGACATGGCCCATTTTAGGAGGCAGGGCAAAATTGGTGCTTTGGGCAAACAATTACTGCGCGGTTTCTGGCCGTGCATCTGAACCTAAAGGCTTGAAAAGTGAGCGATCCATTGAACGAAACATTACCGGCCGACGCACCTACTGACCTCAGGGCCGTGATTTCGCGCCTTTATGTGTATCCGGTGAAATCCTGTGCCGGCGTGCAGGTGCAGGAAGCCCTGCTGACTGAAACCGGGCTGGAATTTGACCGTGCCTGGATGGTGGTGGACAGCAAGGGCGAATTCCTGACCCAGCGTGAATTGCCGCGCATGGCATTGATCAGGCCCCAGCTGAGGCACCACGACATGGTGCTGCGTGCGCCCGGCATGCTGGCCCTTCACATTGCGCTGGACCAGGTGGAAGAGCCCGTTCGCGTGCAGGTCTGGAAAGACGAAGTCCAGGCGTATGACATGGGTGCCATCGCGGCGCAATGGTTCACCGACTTCCTGGGCCAGGCTGCACGCCTGGTGCGGTTTGACCCCGAACACAAGCGGGTTTGCAGTCCGCAGTGGACCGGCGATGTGGAAGCGCTTAACCAGTTCAGCGACGGTTACCCGTTGCTGGTACTCAGCGAAGCCTCATTGGTGCATTTCAACGAAAAGCTGGTGGCTGCCGGCACCCCTGCGGTGGGCATGGAGCGCTTTCGTCCAAACATCGTGCTGGGCGATGCCGCTGGTGCCGACAGTCTGGCGCCGCACGATGAGGACCGCATTGAGGTGCTGCAGGTTGCCACGGCGCAAGGCGTGGTCCAGCTCAAGCCGGTCAAGCCCTGTCCGCGTTGCCCGATTCCGAATATCGATCCCGCGACGGCTGTCAGCAGCCCGGAAGTGGGCGACATGCTGCAAACCTATCGCCAGGATGCGCGGGTGAACGGCGCGCTGACGTTCGGCATGAATGCCATTGTGCTGGCGGGCATTGACCACCAGCTCAAGGTGGGCCAGCCGGTGGGTGCGAGTTATCAGTTTGAATGACTCTTGACCGCCCGCAGGGGCGGCGGGGCGTGGGCGGCCGTGGACGCAGGGAGCGCCTCTGGCGCCTGCGGACCGCTTGAGAGGCTGTCCAGCGTTGATTCGGCGTCCAGCGGCATGGGGTGTGTCAACTCCGGCTCGAGAAAGCGGATGGGGCGGCGGGTGCGAGCCGCCATGCTGTGCAGCAGGTCGGCCAGGGCCGTGGAAATTTCCTCGTGGCTGCCAAGGCGCTCGCTCAGCAGCACGCCCGCGACATGAAATTGCAGAACGACCTCCGGTTTCAGGCCCTTGAGCGGCATGAGGCCGGCCGCGATCAGGCGTGCCGCCAGGTCGGTGACTGGCGGGCGTGATTCAACGCCTTCAAGAATGAGGCCGAAGCGCGCCTCGTCGATGCGCCCCACGGTGTTGACATCGCGCAGAAGCCGGCGCAACTTGATCACGCTTCGCAGCAGGCTTTGCTCGGCCACCGCTGTGCCCCAGGTTTTCTTGATATACCGGTAGTTGACCAGCTCGATGTACACCACAGCCGCCGGCTCTTTGTGGCGCTGCGCCCGGCTGACCACCTGCTTGAAGCGGTCGTGGAAAAGATGTGCGGCGAGCAGGCCGGTGAGGGCGTCCTGGCTGGACATGGCCTGCTCGCGCGCTTCCACTGCGTGGCGCTCATGTGAGCGCGTGTTCAGCGCCACCAGCAGCAGGGGCACCTCAATGGTCAGCGCTGCCATCAGGCCGTAATGAGACAGCCACGACAGGGAAAACAGGCCCAGGATGCTGGTGACGGTGAGGAGCGTGACCAGCCCCAGCGGGGAAAAAGCCGCCAGTACCCAGAAACCCACGACATCGTGGCGTCGCCACGTCATGTAGGCCCGGCTTGTTCCCAGTGCAACAACGGCAACCAGGTAAGTCCCGAGGAGGCCTATGCCCAAGCCGCGCTCCAGCACGAGATAGGCCAGCGCCAGCGGCGCTCCGGCCATGCCTGTCCAGTAGGCCAGCCGCTCAAACCACTTGTGGCGTGAACCGGTGCCGCACAGGTGATGCACGACCAGCAGCGCCGAGCCGCCGCCCAGGATGGCGAGGAAGCCCTGCGCCATGTTGTTCCAGGTGCTGAAGTTGCCCCAGAGAAAATGGCCTGCCACTCCCGTCCACGCCGCTACGACGAGGGCCATGATGACGGCGTACACGGAATACCACCCATAGGCCCGGTCGCTGTAAACCCAGCTCTGGACAACGCAGGCAATGATCAACAGCACCAGTGCGCCGAATACCACGCCAATCGCGAGGTATTCCAGCTGAAGTCGCTGCGTCAGGTTGCCTCGCGTGCTGACCCGAACCGGAATGCTGACCTCCGTCTGGTGCTGTATGCGCACATACACGTCATGCACGCCGTTGTCCGGCAGGTTCAGGCGGAAATGCCCGTAACGGCCGGGTTCCGGCCAGCTGGAGACAGGCACGGTGTCCCCGGCAGTTTCGGCAATCCACCCTCCCGACGGTGCACGCTGGTACACCGTCGCCAGGTCCAGCAGGGGCAGGGGAAACTCAAGCAACCAGTCCTGGCGCGAGCCGGATGACCTGGCAAAACGGTAATGCAGCCAGAGCGCCGCGTGCGGGCCAAGCGAATGCACCGTATCGGCAACCGAGGAGACGAACAAGGCCCCTGGATGGCCGCCGGCCAATTGGTCGATGCCGGCCTGGCCGTCGCTGTCAATCCATGTCAAACTCGCCGCTGCCACGTCCAGGGTCGGCTTGGCGTCGTTTAAAGCCACGATGGGCTGGGCCTGCGCAGGATGCGCCAGAGCACCCAAAAAACCGGCCACCACAAAGATGGCGAATGCCTGCCACAAAGCGCTCCAACCCCGGCCGGGCGCGCATCGAATACACTTCTCAGCCTGTTTTTGAAGGTTTCTCATGAGTTTGAAGTGCGGCATTGTAGGCTTGCCTAACGTCGGTAAATCCACCCTTTTCAATGCGTTGACCAAAGCGGGGATCGCGGCTGAAAACTACCCCTTTTGCACCATTGAGCCCAATGTTGGCATCGTGGAAGTGCCCGACCCGAGGTTGGCGCAATTGGCTGAAATCGTCAAGCCTGAACGCATTGTTCCGGCGATCGTCGAGTTTGTGGACATTGCAGGCCTGGTGGCGGGCGCCAGTACGGGCGAGGGACTGGGCAACAAGTTCCTGGCCCATATCCGCGAAACCGACGCCACAGTCAATGTGGTGCGTTGCTTTGAAGATGACAACGTGATCCACGTTGCCGGCAAGGTGGACCCGATTTCCGACATCGAAGTCATCCAGACGGAGCTTTGTCTGGCCGACCTGGCAGCAGTTGAAAAAGCCCTGCAC
>NZ_JBFUCA010000297.1:0-5329 GCF_056405475.1 Polaromonas sp. P1_G4 | reverse complement strand
GACCTGACCCGCCTGCGCTCCCTGCGCGAGCGCATGGTCGAGCTGGGCCGCAGCTGCGTGCATGCCGACCACCGCCACGGCGGCGTCATCCTGGCGCTGTGGGGTGCGCTAGCTGAATTCATGGCGCGCAACCAGCTGGACACGATGATCGGCTGCGCCAGCATCCCGATGCAGCACAACGGTGTCTCCAGCGGCCACGCCGCCGCCAGCATCTGGCGCCAGGTGCGCCAAACGCATCTGGCACCCATTGAATACCGCGTGACGCCGCGTCTGGCGCTGCCGGTGGAGCGACTGGACGACACGCTGGACGTGGAGCCGCCCGCGCTGATCAAGGGCTATTTGCGCCTGGGTGCCAAGGTGCTGGGCGCACCGGCCTGGGACCCGGACTTCAACTCGGCCGACCTGCCCATGATGATGCGCATCGCCGACCTGCCGCCGCGCTACCTCAAGCATTTCTCCGGTAAGCCTGTGTCGGGCAGCCCTTCGGAGGCCTGATGCGCAGCATGTTTGACGCCATGGGCGCGCTGGCTTCGTCTGGGAACGGCTTCAGCGGGAACGGCGACGACCATGATGACGACGACTCGCTGCGCAAGCGCTACCGCACCATCTTCATTTCAGACATCCACCTGGGCACGCCCGGCTGCCAGGCGGTCGCGCTGCTGGATTTTTTGAAGGCCCACCCGAGCGACAACCTGTACCTCGTGGGCGACATCGTCGACGGCTGGCAGCTGCGCCGCCGCTGGTACTGGCCGCAGTCGCACAACGACGTGGTGCAAAAACTGCTGCGCCGCGCCCGCAAAGGCTGCCGCGTGGTCTATGTGCCGGGCAACCATGATGAGTTTGCGCGTGAATTTATTGGCAACCAGTTCGGCGGCATCGAGGTGATCGATGAAGCCGTGCACACCACCGCCGACGGCCGGCAGCTGTGGATCATCCACGGCGACTACTTCGACGCCGTGGTGCAGTGCGCCAAATGGCTGGCCTACGTGGGCGACAACCTCTATGAATTCACACTCAAACTCAACCGCCACCTCAACAGCCTGCGCGCCCGTTTGGGGCTGCCGTACTGGTCGCTGTCGGCTTACCTGAAGCAAAAGGTCAAGAGCGCGCTCAATTACGTCACCGACTTTGAAGAGGCCGTGGCCAATGAAGCCCGCCGCCGCGGCCACCAGGGCGTGGTCTGCGGGCACATCCACCGCGCCGAGATGCGCGACATCAACGGCGTGCTGTACTGCAACGACGGCGACTGGGTGGAAAGCCGCACCGCGCTCGTGGAAAACTTCGACGGCACCCTCGAGCTGGTGCACTGGGCGCCCGCGCATGAAACGCAGGGCCGCGGGCATGTAGCTTCCACGGTGACCGCATGAGGGTCGCTCTTGTAACGGACGCCTGGCAACCGCAGGTCAATGGCGTGGTCACCACCCTGGTGGAGTTGGTGCGTGAACTGCAGGAGTTGGGGCACCAGGTGGAAGTGATCCAGCCTGGCCTCTTCAAGACGCGGCCTTGCCCGGGTTATGCCGGTATTGACCTGGCGGTGCGCCCCAAGCGCGGCCTGACCGAAAAGCTCGATGCCTTTGCGCCTGAGGCCATCCACATTGCCACCGAAGGCCCGCTGGGCTGGGCTGCGCGCAGCTATTGCCTCAAGCGCGGCCTGAAGTTCACCACCGCATTTCACACCAAGTTCCCCGAGATCCTTCATGCGGCATTGAAGATTCCGCTGTCCTGGGGTTATGCGCTGTTCCGCCATTTCCACAGGCCCTCGTCGGGCGTGATGGTGCCTACCCATGGCGTGCTGCGCATGCTGGAGCAGCGGGGCTTTCAGAACCTGCGCAGCTGGACGCACGGCGTGGACACGGAGCTTTTCGGCTTTGAGCCGCAAGCGCGGCTGTACCCGCCCATGGGGACGGTGGTGCGGCCGGTGTCGTTGTTTGTGGGCCGGGTGTCGTATGAGAAAAACATCGAGGCTTTCCTCAAGCTGGACATTCCGGGGACCAAGGTGGTCTGCGGGGTAGGGCCCCTGGAGGCAACGCTCAAGGAGCGTTATCCGCAGGTCCGCTGGATGGGTGTTCTGCCCCGGGATGAGCTGGCCAAGGTCTACGCGGCGGCCGATGTGTTTGCCTTTCCCAGCCGGTCGGAAACTTTTGGCCTGGTGATGCTCGAAGCCATGGCAGTCGGCACACCGGTAGCCGCCTACCCGGTCGATGGCCCGCTGGAGGTGCTTGGAAAGCCCGATGGAAGCTGTCACGGCGGTGTCATGCATGAAGATTTGCAACAGGCTTGTTACAGCGCATTGGCTGTGCCGCGCCATGAAGCCCGTTTGCGCGCGCTGGACTTCAGCTGGGCCCATGCGGCGCAGCTTTTCGAGTCGTTCCTCGTAACCGCCGGGCACAACAACGCCATGAGCGGTACTTGCCAGCCTTTTCAGGCGGGTGCACCATCAGTCAAAAGTACTGTCACGCCATTGTCATGAAACACGTCAACACTGTGACTTGTTGTTAATGACAAAGACCACTCTTGTTGATGCCCACTTCACCCGCCTCGGTGGCAGCCGCTGCGCCACCCGTCCAGTTCCTGGACCGCGACCACAGCATTCTTGCCTTCAATGAGCGGGTGCTGGACTGGGCCAGGCGCCCGGACGTGCCGCTGCTGGAACGGCTGAGGTTTCTCTGCATTGTCTCGTCCAACCTGGACGAGTTCTTTGAAGTCCGGACCGCGCCCCACCTGACGGCGGCGCAGGCCAATGAACAAAAAGCGCTGTATTCGGTGCAGTCTTTCGCCGCACTTTCTGCGGCAGCCCACGACATGGTGGCGCGCCAGTATTCGCTCTACAACGACGAGCTGCTGCCGGCCTTTGAGCGGCAGGGCATACGCATCGTCTCGCACGGCGAGCGCAATGCGGCCCAGCGGCGCTGGGTGAAAGCATATTTCGAAAGGGAAGTGCGGCCGTTGTTGATTCCAGTCGGGCTGGACCCTTCGCATCCGTTCCCGCAGGTGGCCAACAAGTCGCTCAACTTCATCGTGCGGCTGGGCGGTCATGACGCCTTTGGGCGCGACAACGACATTGCCATCGTCAAGGTGCCGCGCGTGTTGCCGCGGCTGATTCATATGCCTTCGCACGGCAAGGACAAGAGCCGGCTGTTCGTGTCGCTTTCCAGCGTGATCCGGGCACACCTGGCCGAGTTGTTTGCCGGCCGCGAAGTGGGGCAGTTCTCGCAATTCCGCGTCACCCGGCATTCTGACCTGGCCGTGGATGAAGACGACGTCAAGAACCTGCGCACCGCCTTGCGCCAGGGCCTGGAGCAACGCCATTACGGGCAGGCTGTTCGGCTGGAGGTTTCTGCGGGCTGTTCGGAATACCTGGCCAGCTTCCTGCTCAGGCAATTCAACTTGCCGACGCAGTCCCTGTACCGGGTGCACGGCCCCGTCAACCTGGTGCGGCTGACGCAACTGGTGGACCTGGTCAATGACCCCAAACTGCTCTTCCCCGGCTACAGCGCGTGTTACCCCACCCAGTTGCAGCCCGGCCAGTCGTTCTTTGAGCGGCTCAAGGAAGGCGACGTTTCCATTCACCAGCCTTTTGAAAGTTTTGACGGCGTGCTCGTCTTCCTGCGCGAGGCGGTTAACGACCCGCAAGTGCTGGCGATCAAGCAGACCATTTACCGCACAGGCACCGACTCGGAGCTGATGGTGCTGTTGCGCGAAGCGGTGCGCCGCGGCAAGGAAGTGACGGTGGTGGTGGAGCTCAAGGCGCGCTTCGATGAAGAGGCCAACATCAACTGGGCGGAAATGCTGGAGTCGATAGGTGCGCAGGTGGTGTACGGCGTGGTGGGCCTGAAAACCCACGCCAAGATGCTGCTGGTGACGCGGCGCGAAGGCAAACACCTGGTGCGCTATGCCCATCTTTCCACCGGCAACTACAACCCGCGCACGGCCCGCCTTTACACCGACCTGAGCTACCTGACGGCCGACCCCTTGACGACGGCCGACATTGACAACGTGTTCGTGCACCTGGCCAGCCAGAGCCGCCTGCCCAAGCTGCACCATTTGCTGCTGGCGCCGTTCCAGCTGCACCGCAAGCTGATCGAGAAAATCGATTCGCTGGGCGAAGCCGCCCTGCAGGGCAACGACACCCGCATCGTGGCCAAGATGAACGCGCTGACCGACGAAGACCTGATGCAGGCGCTGGTGAGGGCGGGGCAGCGCGGCGTGAAGATCGACCTGATTGTGCGCGGCGCCTGCATGCTGCCGGCCCAAGTACCGGGTGTGACGGACAACATCCGCGTGCGCTCCATCATCGGCCGCTTCCTCGAGCATTCACGGGTGTTTTATTTCCGCTGTGCTGAAGAGGAAACCTTGTTGCTTTCCAGCGCCGACTGGATGAACCGCAACATGTTGCGCCGGGTTGAACTGGCCTGGCCTGTGACCGACCCCGTTCTGCGCCAGCGCATCATCGACGAGTGCCTGGTGGCCTACCTGCATGACGGGCGCGACGCCTGGGATCTGCAGCCTGACGGCACTTACCTGCGCGTGAACCCGCAGGGCGATGCCCCGCGCCACGGTGCGCAAGCGGCCTTGATGGCACGCTATTCGGCTCCCCATCACCAGGAAAAATAACATGGACCTGATCCTGTGGCGCCATGCAGAGGCAGAAGACTGGCCCGAGGGTGACCCGCAGGGCGGAAGCGATCTTGAGCGCTCACTGACGTCAAGGGGCGAGAAGCAGGCGGCCCGCATGGCCAATTGGCTGGACCGTCAGTTGCCCGAAGGCGCGCGCATTTTCGTTAGCCCGGCACGGCGCTGTGAGCAGACCGCGCTGGCGTTGGGACGCAAATACAAAATCCGTAGTGAGCTGGCGCCCGACGCCACGGTTGAACAGCTGCTGGAACTGGTGCAATGGCCGTCGGCCAGGTCGCCGATTCTGGTGGTGGGCCACCAGCCCAACCTGGGGCAGGCCATCGCGCAGCTGCTCAGCTTGCAGGAAAGCGAATGCCCGGTCAAGAAGGGTGCGCTTTGGTGGCTTCGCAGCCGCGACCGGGATGGCCTCAACCAGACCGTCGTGGTGACCGTGCAGTCGCCTGAAGTTCTCTGAAACAGCAGCACACTCAAAGCCTGCCCGCGGACAAAAAACGGACCCAATACAGGTAAGTTTTCCCGGTGCCAAGGCTATAGTGCAAATACCGCCGTTCCAGGGCCTGATCCAGTTTCTATGTCCAGATTAGATCGCAACCGCCAGGTTATGCCGCAGGTTTTGCGGCATACATTACGTTAAGCAATCCTTTTGATTCGCCAGTTCTAAGGAATTCGATGCATGCTCTAGGCGCTATATTGC
>NZ_JBFUCA010000296.1:0-5352 GCF_056405475.1 Polaromonas sp. P1_G4 | reverse complement strand
GCTTTGAGGAAGACGAAAACATGGAACAAGCCATCGTATCGGGCATCGCTTTCAACCGCGATGAAGCCAAAATTTCCGTGCTCGGCGTACCCGACACCCCGGGTATCGCGTACCAGATCCTGGGCGCCGTGGCCGATGCCAACATCGAAGTCGATGTGATCATCCAGAACGTCAGCAAGGACGGCAAGACCGACTTCAGCTTTACGGTTCACCGCAACGATTACTCCAAGGCCATCGACCTGCTGAAAACCCAGGTGGTGCCAAAACTGGGCGCGCAGGAAGTCACCGGCGATGCCAAGATCTGCAAGGTCAGCATCGTCGGCATCGGCATGCGCAGCCACGTGGGCATCGCCAGCAAGATGTTTCGCGTGCTGAGCGAAGAGGGCATCAACATCCAGATGATTTCCACCAGCGAAATCAAGACTTCCGTCGTCATCGACGAAAAGTACATGGAACTCGCCGTGCGCGCCCTGCACAAGGCTTTTGACCTGGACCAGCCCGCCGCCTGAAAATGGCCGGGAAGTCGTGAGATAATCGATTTATTGGAAACGTGACCGAGTGGCCGAAGGTGCTCCCCTGCTAAGGGAGTATGGGGTGTAGAGCCTCATCGAGGGTTCGAATCCCTCCGTTTCCGCCAAGACTACCGACTCTCTCCCGCATGGGGCAGAGTCGGTTTTTTTACGCCCGATTTTTGCGGTTGTTTCAAGAATGGGTAACCCTGCTTTCAACGCGAAGCGGCCGTCGCGCTGATTCTGGCCGCGTTCCTGGACTCAAGCTTTTCCAGGTCAGATGGCCCCGCACAACGTTGAAGAATCACCATGAAGTTGGTCGCCTCTTTTGCTTTGCTCACCACACTGATTGGCTGCGTCAGCATTCCAACGCCGGGCGGCGAGGCCGCCACAGTACCTTCCACCCGACATCTACTGTTCTCGGAGGCGGCGGCCGACAAAGGCACGGTATCGGTAACGCGGGACTCCGGGTTTGCCGGATCCGATTGCCCAACCACCTTGTTTGTGAACGACAAGATGGCGGCACTCGTGAAGGCTGGCGAAACAGTCACGCTGCATCTGCCCGCAGAGCCTGTGACTCTTGGCGCCATACCTTTCGGCGTGTGCGGCGGCGGTCTTGCGCGACTAGAGATCCATCCCACCCCAGCCAGGCCGGCTCGTTACCGGATCGGACCTGACGGCGATGGAGAAATAGACTTCTACCCAATCGTTTCACGCTAGCGGCAAAGCATTGATTCGCCAAAATCGAGCGAAAGGCGAGAAAGGCGACAAATTTCCGTAAATATTGACGACTACGAGCCTGTCCGCCTCGCAAGTAATACCTACTTTCGGCTAGCCTCGTAGTTGAATGCAAAACATGGCAATAAACCATCTTGATGTGGATGACGGGTCAATACACCCCGGCACACGCACATCGCTATTCCAGCCTTCACCCTTGCTGGCAGATTGCGTATGTGCTTATGTGGTGCGCGACACCTTGGACGCCCAGCTGAGCCCCAAACAAAGCTTCAGTCATTTGCCGGTGTCTCCGCTGGTCAGTATTGTCTGGTCAATTCACGGTGGACGATCATCGATGCCTATCGATGTTGATGAATGGCCCCCGTCGTCAAGGCGGGTCGTCTTGCGCGGCCCTCGCACGCAACCCAGCGTCTGGCAAAGCCACGGCCCCGCCTTTGGGTTTTCATTGACTATTTTTCCGGATGCATTTCATGCACTGACGCATCTGAATGTGGCCGGTTTGCTGGACCAGGCCAGGAATCTGCAAACTGTACTGGGCAAAGACTGGCAGCAGATGGCGATTGCCGTCCTGCAGGCCAGCGACGATCTGGCACGCATTCAAATCATTGAAGCTTTTTTAACGCCTCGCTGGATATCCGTGCGTTCGCCGCGGCCGGTGGCAACACCGCCGGATGGCCTGTCCTTGTTCAATGACTGGGTTGATGCGGTAGCGCTGCGTGCATCCGCGTCAACCCATGGGCAAAGCACGCGCCAACGAGAGCGGTTCATCAAGGGGCAATTGGGGCTTCCCATGCGTTCGATCCGCGGGCTGGTACGCATGGAGTCGACATTGACGCGTGGACACGGCGCCAGCGCGTTTGGCGGCTCGTCTTTGGTGGATGTCGCCGATGCAATGGGATTCTCCGACCAGGCGCACTTGTGCCGGGAAGTGAAACGCTACTCGGGTCTGAGTCCAACGGATCTGCAACGCGCCATTGAAACCCAGGAGTCTTATTGGCCCTACCGGTTGAGGCAGGCGCTGAAGGCGCGTTGATAGCCCCGGGGCCCTGCCCACAGGTGTGTACAGGCGCCCGTACTTCTTGTGCACCCAGTGCCACAAGATGCGCCGCACATGTCGTTTTGATTCAAGACCGCACCTCCATATTTCCGTAATATCCGAGGCTTTTGTTTGCTTGGCGAACAAAGGCGTCCAGTCACGGCGCCAAGTTTGGCCTCGCTGGTTCTGAAAATTGGAAATTGCATTGCAGCTACTCACTGAACAGACCGCAACCATCGCCAGATCCGTCGAGGCCACATACCTGTACGCGACAAATCTCGAGCATTTTGCCGAGTGGTTTCCGGGCGTTCTATTCATAGAATCAGCCAACACGCTTGAGCACGCCCAGCGCGGCAAGGAATATCTGGAAACGGTCGCCGTCCCTCTCAGGGGCAAAAGAAAAATCAAAATCAGGGTCAAAGATGCCCAATCCAACAAGGTATTCATTACAGAGGGCGAGTTCTCGCCTTTGATGCCAAGAATGGAGATGCTATTTCAGGCAACGGGTGCTGATTCCTGCAGCGTTACATSGCGCATGCTCAGTCGCAACGACAGCTTGCTATTCAAAGCCACGCTCCTGCATTTATTCAAAAGCGTCATGCACAAAAGGGCGGAAATTGGCATGAAGCGGTTGCGGCAGAAACTCGAAAACCTGGTGGCTGAACCCGCTGAAACCTAGCAAGGCGTTGCGCCAGTCAACCCCACCCCCGCTCCGCTACGACTTTTCCCGGTGAATTTCTGCTTTTTATCTTGAACCCCACCATGCGCTTGCAAATCAGCCCTCAATTTCTCGGTATGAGCCTGGCTCTGCTGATCGTCACTTCTCCGGGCCACGCCCAGGGCGTCTACAAATGGGTGGATGCCGAGGGCCGGACCCACTACGGCGCGCAGCCGCCCGTCACCGAAAAGGGCGTCGAGCCACTGAAGCTGCACAGCAACAGCGGCTTTGGCGGCGACAACAACGGCAAGGTGCGCGCCACAGAATACAACGCCGACGGCACCAAGAAGATCCCCAAGAACGTACAGGACCTGGCAAAAGGGATGGAGAAAGCCCTGCAGAAAGCAGACCCCAGGGAGGTGCCGCTGGACTGCGCCAGCGCGGTCAGGAATGCGCAGGACCAGGCGGATACGGCGCTGGAGGTGAGCGCCAAGAACCTGAAAACCGGCTACATCACCCAGGCCAACTACGACAACAACGCCGCCAGGCTTCGTCGCGCCAAGGCAGAGACCAATCTGACCAGTTGCCAGTCCGCCATGGGCAGGGACCGCGCCTTCTACCAATGCATGTCCAACAGCAACAACCACTTCACGGCGTGCATCAAGTAGAGGAGCACTGCGCGACTTTGATGGACCTGATCAACTGCCCCAGGCCCAGCTCGCAGTTCCCAACCCCACCAGCTTCCATAAAACGCAGGAAACTCCAAATGCCCTGTATCACAGCAAGATGAACGTAAATAGGACCCCATGTCCGAAGTAAGAACGATTGCCACCCTCTGTTTTGAAGACAACGCCATCAGTCAGCGCTGGCTGGAAGCTTTCAAGCCTGCTTCCGGTGATGCGTGGGATATGGCCAGCCAGGCCCTCGGGGCGTTGGGTTTGCGCTGCGTTCAGGCGAATGCRGATGAACGGATTCGCGTCGAGCGCGTGGAACGTTTTGGCCGACGCCTGGAATTGCGATTCATGGAGCTGGGCCTGGACAGCCAGACGCTGCTGAGCGAACTGATCGAATTGGGCGCCACACACCTGCGCGCCAGCATTGACGACAGCCGCACGGGCAGTGTCACCAAGCTGGTTCGAATCGGCAAGGCCAAGGCGAAAGAGGCGGAGTTTGTGGCCGCCGTGGCCGAGTTCGATGACGACTTTGCGTTCCTCACGGCATTGGAAAAAGGCAAGTCGGCGGAGATCAAACGGCTTCTGGCCAAAGGCATCAGTCCGAACCAGGAAGTACGGCCCGGTGTGTACCCCATCCATCTGGCCGTGCTGCATGACAAGAAGCCCATCGTCAAGCTGTTGATTGCAGCAGGCGTGGATGTGAACGTCCAGACGCCCGACAAACGAATCAAAGAGGACGGGTTCAGAACGCCGCTGCATCTTGCCATCAACAACAAATCGTTTGATGTCATCGAGATGCTGGTCAAGGCTGGAGCAGACCTCACACTCCGAAACGCGGCCGGGCAAACGCCACTGCACTACGCCATCGTTTACCGGCACCAGGATGCCTGCAAACTGCTGATGGAACATGGTGCAGATCCATCCGCGTTGAACGCCAACGGCGTGCCGGCTTTGCTCGACCTGCGAACGCACGGCGAGGAGGAAATCCCGGCGTTCCTKGCCTTTGCCGATTCGATGGGGCTGGATCTCAACGTCAAGCTGGCGACTGGCGAGAATCTTTACTGGAAGCTTGGATACATCAAGGGTGCAGTGGATTACCTGAAGGCGCGGGGCATGGTTTCCTCGCCACCCTCCGACGCCTACACCGGTGATGTGCCACGTGATCTTCACAAGGCGATTCGCGGGCATGACCTGGCCAAGATCAGGGCGCTGGCAAAGTTGGGCGTTGATCTGGATATGCCGTATGCGGCGTTTAGTTCTTATGAGCCTGAACCACCCATACTGAATGCAGCTAGGGATGGGCATGCCGATGTGGTTGAACTGCTGCTCGATGCAGGCTGCAATGTCAACGCGACCGGCTCCGACCAGATAACGCTTATGCACAAGGCTGCATCGAGCGGGAGCGTTGAACTCGTCAGCATGCTGCTCAAGCGCGGCGCCAACCCCAACGCCATTGAGCACCATGAATTTGCGTTGAGTCAAAAAAGCGATGACCCCATGCTGAAGGCATTGGATGAAGGCCATATCGCGGCAGCAAAAATCCTCATGGCGCATTGGTTGCCCACTCAGCCACGCCTGGAGAGAGCCAAGACGCTGCTTGAGAATCACATTAAGCGCAGCAACAAAGGGGTGGATGCGGTGAACATGCTGAAGACGATTGAAGCGCGGCTCGCTGAGCTTTTGTGATCACCTGAATTCAGGTTCGGATCATTTCGTTCAAGCTCCAAGGATAGAAGT
>NZ_JBFUCA010000295.1:0-5364 GCF_056405475.1 Polaromonas sp. P1_G4 | reverse complement strand
GAGCGGATCTGGCCGGGTGCTGCATACCATCAACCCGCGCCTGCATCCGGACCAGATCGCCTGGATCGCCAACCACGCCGAAGACCAGGTGTTGTGCTTTGACCTGAGTTTTCTGCCGCTGGTGCAGGCCGTGCATGCCAGGTGCCCGACCATCAAGCACTACATCGCGCTGTGCGACGCTGACAAGTTGCCGGCCGATTCGGGCATTCCGGATTTGCAAAGCTACGAAAGCTGGATGGGCGCACAAAGCGCCGACTACGCCTGGCCCAGTTTTGACGAAAACACCGCTTCCAGTATGTGCTACACCAGCGGCACCACGGGCAACCCCAAGGCCGCACTCTATAGCCACCGTTCCAGCACGCTGCACGCCTACGCGGCCGCGCTGCCTGACGTAATGTCCATCTCCGCACGGGATGCCATCCTGCCCGTCGTGCCCATGTTCCATGTCAATGCCTGGGGCATTCCGTACTCGGCCGCGCTCACCGGGGCCAAGCTGGTRTTTCCAGGGCCTGCGCTCGACGGCAAATCGATCTATGAGCTGATTGAGGCCGAAAAGGTCACTTACGCCGCCGGCGTGCCCACCGTTTGGCAGATGCTGCTGACACACATGAAGCCGTCAGGGTTGAAGTTCTCCACCTTGCGCCGCACCGTTATCGGCGGCTCAGCCTGTCCACCGGCCATGATCAATGCCTTCCGTGAAGACTACGGTGTGGAAGTGCTGCACGCCTGGGGCATGACCGAGATGAGCCCGCTGGGTACGCTGTGCGCGCTCAAGAACAAGCACGACACGCTGCCGGAAGCAGAAAGAATGAAGATACGCCTCAAGCAGGGGCGCGCCATCTACGGCGTCGACATGAAGATCGTCGACGCCAACGGTGAAGAGCTGCCCTGGGACGGCAAGGTCTTTGGCGACCTTTACGTCAAGGGGCCGTGGATTGTGCGCGAATACTTCAAGGGTGAGGGCGGCGACCCGCTGGTGGACGGCTGGTTCCCGACGGGCGACGTCGGCACCATAGACGCCGACGGTTATCTGCAAATCACAGACCGCAGCAAGGACGTGATCAAGTCCGGCGGCGAATGGATCAGCTCCATCGAGATCGAGAACATCGCCGTGGCGCACCCGGCCGTCGCCATGGCTGCCTGCATAGGCGTGGCCCATCCCAAGTGGGATGAGCGCCCCATCATCGCGGTCGTGAAAAAGCCCGGCATGGAAGTCACGCGCGACGAGCTGCTGCGCTTCTACGAAGGCAAGACCGCCAAATGGCAAATCCCCGACGACGTCGTCTTCGTCGACGCGATTCCCCTGGGCGCCACCGGCAAGATGCTCAAAACCAAGCTGCGCGAACTTCTTAAAGATTACAAATTGCCACAGGCCTGAGCGCTGCCATAGAGTGGGGCGGTATTAATCAAGCAGGGGCCGCGGAACCGGCTTTGCCGGGCCGCAGGCGCAGCGGCCCCCTCGGGGGGCAGCGACACACGAAGTGAGGAGCGTGGGGGTCACGTTCGTGACATCGGCTAGGGCATTCCCTGACGCAGTGCAACATCATTTGACCTAACCTTTGCCGGTTCCCTCTGCGGATTCACCGCGCATTCATACAATTTCCAGGAGACAAGGGATGACAACCCAGAACAGATTTTTCGCACGGCATGCAGGCATCGCCCTGGCGGTGTCTTCCATGCTTTACAGCGGCATGGCGCTGGCCCAGGCGCCCGCCAAGGCCGCAGCGCCGGCCAAAGCTGCAGTGGCAGCACCGGCCACCGGTGCCGTCAACCTGAACCAGRCTGTCAAGATCGCCTGGCTTGATCCACTGTCCGGCCTGATGGCGGCCGTGGGCACCAACCAGCTCAAGGGCTTCCAGTTCCTGGCCGAGCAGTTCAGCAGGAAGAACAGGGCCGGCGTGAAGTTCGAGATCATCGGCATCGACAACAAGCTCAGCCCACAGGAAACCACCAACGCGCTGAAGTCGGCCATCGACCAGGGCGCGCGCTACGTGGTGCAGGGCAACGGCTCCGGCCCGGCGCTGGCCATCATGGACGCGCTGTCCAAGTACAACGAACGCAATCCCGGCAAGGAAGTCGTCTACCTCAACTACGCCGCGGTGGACCCGGACCTCACCAACAGCAAGTGCGACTACTGGCACTTCCGCCTGGATGCCGACACCTCCATGAAGATGGAAGCGCTGACGGCCTTCATGAAGGACCAGCCCGACATCAAGAAGGTCTACCTGATCAACCAGAACTACTCGCACGGTCAGCAGGTCGCCAAGTTCGCCAAGGCCAACCTGGCCAGCAAACGCCCCGACATCCAGATCGTCGGCGAGGACCTGCACCCGCTGGCGCAGGTGCGCGACTTTGCGCCCTACATCGCCAAAATCAAGCAGTCGGGTGCCGACACCGTGATCACTGGCAACTGGGGTTCCGACCTCTCGCTGCTGGTGAAAGCCGCCAACGAAGCGGGCCTGAACAACGTCAAGTTCTACACTTATTACGCCGGCGTCACCGGCACGCCGACCGCGCTGGGCGCGGCCTCGGCCGGGCGGGTCTACATGGTGTCCTACAACCACCTCAACATGGGCGGCGAGATCCAGCAGGTCCAGGCCGACTACAAGAAGAAGTTCAACGACGACTTCTACACCGGCGCGATCTTCCATGCCTTCACCATCCTGACCGAAGCCATGGCGCAGACAAAATCGACTGAACCCGCCGTCGTGGCCAAGGCCATGGAAGGCCTGCGCTTCAAGAGCTTCAACGGCGATGTCGAGATGCGCAAGACCGACCACCAACTGCAGCAGGGCCTCTACATCGACAAATGGGAAAAAGCCGGCGGCAAATACCCTTACGATGCCGAGAATACAGGCTACACCTTTGTGCCGGTCAAATACTATGAGCCCTATGTGGCCAGCACGCCTACCTCTTGCCAGATGAAGCGTCCGGGCTAAGACCCTGGCGGCCGCCTGACCGGCGAAGGCCCGACCCATTCGGGCCTTTTTCTTTATCCCGGCAGTTTCCTGCCCGTATCTGTTTTACCTTCCAGCTTCAGGCGGTCATTGATGAATTTGGAATTTTTCACCATCTCCCTGCTTAACGGCCTCAGCTACGGGCTGCTGCTGTTCATGCTGAGCTCCGGCCTGACGCTGATCTTCAGCATGATGGGCGTGCTCAATTTTGCGCACGCCTCCTTCTACATGGTCGGCGCCTACATTGCCTACAGCACCTCGCAGGTCATCGGGTTCTGGTGGTCGCTGCTGGTGGCACCGCTTTTGGTGTTTGTGATGGGCGCGGCCTTCGAGCGCTTTTGCCTGCGCAAGGTGCACAAGTTCGGCCATGTGCCCGAGCTGCTGGTTACCTTCGGGCTGTCCTACCTGCTGCTGGAGCTGGTGCAGCTGGTATGGGGCCGCTCGGCCGTCAACTATGTGTTACCGGAGGGTTTGCAGGGCCCGCTGTTCACGGTGTTCGGCACCAACTTTCCCAAGTCGCGCGCCTTCATCATGTTCATTTCGCTGGCCATGCTGGCCGGCATCTGGCTGCTGCTCACGCGCACACGCATCGGCCTGGTCATACAGGCCGCGCTCACCCATCCGGAAACGGTGGAAGCGCTGGGCCACAACGTGCCGCGGGTCTTCATGCTGGTCTTTGGTGGCGGTGCCGCGCTCGCGGGCCTGGCCGGCGTCATTGGTGGCAATACCTTTGTGACGGAGCCCGCCATGGCCGGCTCGGTCGGCGCCATCATCTTTGTCGTCGTGGTGGTGGGTGGGATGGGTTCGCTCAGCGGCGCTTTTCTGGCTTCACTGCTGATTGGCCTGATCCAGACCTTTGCCGTGGCCATGGACCAGTCGCTCATGACGCTGCTGGCCAAATTCAGCTACACCGTGACGCCTGATTCCTTCGGCTATCCGTTGCTCAAGCTCACCATTTCACAGGTCGCCCCCATTCTGCCGTTCCTGTTCCTGGTGCTGATCCTCATCTTCAGGCCCAAAGGTCTACTGGGCACACGCGAAGGCTAGGCAGACCAATATGACTCGACCCTTTCACGAATTCAAACCCTATAACGTCGGCCGCTGGCTGTTGTGGTCGCTGTACGCGCTGCTGCTCATCGTCGCGCCGCTGATGTTCAAAAGCAGCCTGGCGCTCACCATGCTGTCGCAGGCCGGTTACCTGGTCATCATCTGCCTGAGCTACAACATCCTGCTGGGACAGGGCGGCATGCTCAGTTTCGGGCATGCGGTCTATGCCGGGCTGGGTTCTTTCCTCGCCGTGCACGCGATGAATCTGGCCACCAAAGGCAGCTTCTACATCCCGCTGACGCTGATTCCGCTGGTGGGTGGCCTCTCGGGTCTGGTTTTTGCTGCGCTGCTGGGATACGTCACGACCAAGAAGGCCGGCACCACCTTTGCCATGATCACCCTGGGCGTGGGTGAACTGGTGTTTGCGATGTCGCTGATGTTCCCCGAGTTTTTCGGCGGTGAGGGCGGCATCACCACCAACCGCGCTTATGGMAGGCCAGTTTTCGGCATCAGCTTCGGCCCGCAGATCCAGGTCTATTACCTGATCGCCTTCTATTGCTTCATCTGCACGGCGGCCATGTTTGCGTTTACCCGCACGCCACTGGGCCGCATCCTGAACGCGGTGCGCGACAACCCCGAACGCGTGGAGTTCATCGGATACAACACGCAGCGCGTGCGCTACTACGCCTTCATCATTGCCGGTTTCTTCGCCRGTATAGGTGGCGGTCTGGCGGCCATCAATTCGGAAATCGTCACGGCGGAAGTGGTGAGCGGTGTGCGCTCGGGCAGCCTGCTGCTGTTCACCTTCCTGGGCGGGGCGACATTCTTCTTCGGCCCCATCATCGGCGCCGGCCTGCTGGTGCTGGCGCTGATCCTGCTTTCAGAGCTCTCCATGGCCTGGCTGCTCTATGTAGGCCTGATCTTCCTCTTCATGGTGATGTATGCGCCCGGTGGTATCGCCAGCCTGATCATGATGAACTTGCGCGTGGCCTCTTTCGGCAAGCTGCGGGAATTGTGGGTGGGCTACCTGGGACTGGCCGTGACAGCGCTCACCGCGCTGGCCGGCGCGGCCGCCATGGTGGAAATGATTTACCACCTGCAGCTCAACGCGGCACTGGGCCCCGAACTCGGCTTCATGGGCGTGCGGCTCAACGCCACCAACCTCAACAGCTGGCTGGGCGCCGGCTTCGTGCTTGTCACCGGCCTGGGCCTGTTTGAGCTCACACGCCGGCAATTCCTCACGCAATGGGGCCAGATACAAAATGACATCGAGAAAGAAATCAAGCGAAGGGAATTACTGTGAGCCCCCACGCTCGTCACTTCGTGTACGTCGCTGCCCCCCGAGGGGGCGCTGCGCCTG
>NZ_JBFUCA010000294.1:0-5376 GCF_056405475.1 Polaromonas sp. P1_G4 | reverse complement strand
CCCTGAAGCCACGCTTCAGGAACTGACGGAGCTGCACCAGTTCACCTACCGCACCATGAAAGATCTGGGCGACGAAATGCTCTGGGTGTCCAGCATGCCTTGCGGCCTGCCGACCGACGAAACCATTCCCATCGCCCGCTTCGGTTCGTCCAATGTCGGGCGCGCCAAGAGCGTTTACCGCATGGGCCTGTCGCACCGTTACGGCCGGCGCATGCAAACCATTTCGGGCATTCACTACAACTGGTCCCTGCCCGGGGTGAGCAGCAAGGAATACTTCGCGCTGATCCGCAACTTCCGCCGCCAGGCGTTTTTGCTGCTGTACCTGTTTGGCGCCTCGCCCGCGGTGTGTTCCACGTTTGTGGAAGGGCGCCAGCACGAGCTGCAAACCCTGAGCGACAGCACCATGTACATGCCTTACGGCACTTCGCTGCGCATGGGCCGCCTGGGCTACCAGAGCGACGCGCAGGCATCGCTTGCCGTGAGCTACAACAGCCTCGACGGCTACGGCGCTTCGCTGCAGGACGCGCTGACCCGGCCCTACCCGGCCTATGAGGCAGTGGGCATCCGCAACCCCGGCGGCGACTACAACCAGCTGGCCACCACGCTGCTGCAGATTGAAAACGAGTTCTACGGCACCATTCGCCCCAAGCGCGTGATCTTTCCCGGCGAACGGCCGCTGCATGCGCTGCGCGAGCGCGGCGTCGAATACATCGAAGTGCGGCTGATGGACCTGGACCCTTTCGAGTCCGTCGGCATCAATGCGCAGACCATGCGTTTCCTCGATGTGTTCCTGCTGCACTGCCTGCTCAGCGACAGCCCGAACGACACGCCCCAGGAAATCGCCGAGCTCAAGCATAACCAGCACCAGACGGCGGCGCGCGGGCGAGAGCCCGGCCTGAAACTCAAGCGAGGCGGCCATGAGATCACGCTGACGGCCTGGGGTGCGGAGGTGGTGGGCCAATGCGCGCCTATCGCGGCGGCGCTCGACGCCACGCATGGCGGCTCGCAATACAGCGACGCCCTGACATTGGCCAGCGCCGCTTTGCTGGACCCCTCCACCTTGCCTTCGGCCCGTGTGCTGGCCGCCATGGCCGACCGCCATGAGAACTCCTTCATCCGGTTCACACGCGCGCAGTCTGAAAAGACGCAAGGCATCCTGCAGGCGCAGCCGTTGTCGGCCGGCCAGCTGGCACACTTCGCCGCACTGACCGAGGCCTCCGTCCAGGAACAAAAGAAGATTGAAGCCGCGGACACCATGCCGTTTGAGCAGTACCGTCAGCAGTACGTTTCGGCTGAGCGCCTGGGCATGCCGGGGCGCGAATCTGAGCACACCCCTGTTGGGGCTCACTTCGTGTAGCCCCCTCTCCCCTTGAGAAATAGGTTCACCCCTATCGGCACTCACTTCGTGTAGTGCCTTTTCCCCTTGCAGGGGACGGCGCCTGCGGCCTGGCGAAGCCAGTTCCGCGGCCCCTGCTGGTGAACAGGGACACCCCTATCGAAACTCTCGGGGTGCTATCAATTCAGTAGCTTGTGGCGCAAGTTGGTATTGGGCTAGAGCCCGATTTGGTATTTAAAAATCGCTTCTTCGGCGTCTTCACGCCAGTACGTCACGGCCGCGTACCAGCCTTCCCACACGCAGCCGTTGCAGCCGCGACCGCAGCAGGTGGTGGGTTCGGGAGGAGGTGGCCGCAAGCGGATGCCCGCAGCAGCGGCGCGCTCCTGCAGGGTGCTGAAGATCGCCATGGCGGCGCTGTGGTCAGCAGGGCTTTCGGGCATGGGCCTGGTGTGGGTGCCGTGTCAGGGTTTGGCGGAAGCCGCCATGCGCCGGCGGGCGTACAGGCCGATGAATGCGCAGCCCAGTACCAGGGCAAACCAGCCCACCAGGGCCGATTTGGCGACGATGCCCTGCATGCCCGGTGAGGTGATGAAGTAGGGCGACACCACCACACCCAGGCCGATCAGCACACACAGGATGCCTTTGATCATCAGTTCGTTATTGGCCTTGAGGGCGGAAGCGGCCAGGCGGCGGGCCGGGATCACGGGTTTTTTGTCGGGGGCTGCGGGCAGGGGCATGAGGGGCTCGATAGGGGAGGTCGGAGATGGATGGGAAGGGCTTCGGGGCGGCTTGGAGCGGCCCCGATGAGCCTGGGCGCATTACGGCTGGTCGCAGCCGCTACATCTGTCTATGCCCCGATTGTCCTTCATTGGGCCGCAAGCAGGTGAGGCAGGCCCGGAATGTCCCCCGTACCGGCTTGGCGGCGGGGCCGCCCGCTGCGGCGACAATTGGGGAATTGAGCCGGGTCTTCCCGCCCCGGTTCCATCTGAACCCGAACACCCTAAGAAAGATCCCGATGGCCATCCAGTGGTTTCCTGGTCACATGCACCTGACCAAAAAAGCCATCAGTGAGCGCATCAAGGAAATTGATGTCGTCATTGAACTGCTTGATGCGCGCCTGCCCGGCTCCAGCGCCAACCCCATGCTGGCCGAGCTCACCAGCGCCAAACCGGCGCTCAAGGTGCTCAACAAGCGCGACCTGGCCGACGCCACCCGCACGCCGCTCTGGCTGGATCACTACAACAGCCTGCCCGCCACCCGCGCGATTGAGCTGGACGCCAGCGAAACCACGCCTGCGCGCCGCCTCATTGATGCCTGCCACGCGCTGGCGCCCACTCGCGGCACCATGGTCAAGCCGATGCGGGTGCTGATTTGCGGCATTCCCAACGTCGGCAAGTCCACCCTGATTAACACCCTCACCGGCAAGCGCGCCACCAAAACCGGTGACGAAGCGGGCATCACCAAGGTCGAACAGCGCTTGGTGCTGGCCGACGGGTTTTATTTATGGGACACGCCCGGCATGCTCTGGCCGCGCATCATCGTGGCCAAAAGCGGCTATAACCTGGCCGCCAGCGGCGCCATTGGCCGCAATGCCTTTAACGAGGAAGAGGTCGCGCTCGAGTTGCTGGATTACCTGATCAAGCACTACCCCGCCTTGCTGGAGGCGCGCTACAAGGTCGAGGTGACCCCCGGCATTACCGATGAGCAGCTGCTCGAAGAAATTGGCCGCAAGCGCGGCGCGGTGCTCTCCAAGGGCCGGGTCAACCTGCAAAAAGCCGCCGAGATCGTGATCTATGAATTCCGGGCGGGAACGCTGGGCCGTGTGACCCTGGAAACGCCCGGCGAGTTTGCCGAATGGGCAGCCGCCGGCCGGCTGCTCGACGCCGAGCGCCAGGTGAAAAAAGACAAGATCGAAACCAACCGGTTGATCAAGTTCAAGAAGATTCCGCGGCCGGATAAATCCGGCAGGTCCGGATTCGAAGAATCCTGAGACCGGCCACCGCGCGCGGGATCACTTGGGGCCTGTTTTGCAGGTCCGTATGCCAAGCAGCGTGTACGCCGGGCACCAGCCCAGCAAACCTGTCAGCAGGGGCACGAGCCCCAGCAGCGCCCACCAGCGCCAGGCGGGCTCCGCCACAAAATACAAGCTGAGGATGGCGAGTCCCGCCACGATGCGCACCGCACGGTCGGCGGTGCCTGCGTTTTTGTTCATGATGAGTTCCCTTGGAAAATTAACTTTTTAGTGCAGCACCAGCACCGGCTTTTTGYTGTGCGACAGCACCTTCTGGGTTTCACTGCCCAGGAGAAAGCCGGTGATGCCCTTGCGGCCGTGCGAGGCCATCACAATGAGGTCGCAAGCTTTGCCGTCTGCCATCCGGACGATGGTTTCATAGGGGTGGTCGCCTGCGACGCAAACGGTTTCGCAAGGCACGCCCGCCTTGTCGGCGGCGTCTTTCAGCGCAGACAGGAATGCCTCTGCCTGCGCCTGGCATTCCCTCATGAATTGGTCCCGTGTGTCTTCCAGCATCTGGACCCGGTAGGTCAGCAGGTGAAACTCCTGCATCACATGCAAACCCGTGATCCTGGCCTGGGCTTCCCTGGCGAAAGTCACTGCCTGTGCAATTGCCCGATCCGAAGCGGGCGAGCCGTCGGTCGGTAGAAGAATATGTTTGAACATGGCAAATCTCCTTGTCATCCTGGGCGGCTCATCGCCGGTGCGGCAAACCTTGAGCAGGGCGGTTCCACTTTAGGTCGCTGCCGCCAAACGGCTTTGATGCAGGTCAAGTCATCGCCTCAATCGGGGAGGGGACGGGGCGGATTGCCTGCCACGGGTTCGTGATGTGACGCCGCGCGGTGCGGCGATGTCGGTTTCAAAATCCACCGAATGCAGGAGAAGTTACGGGCAGCCTCAGTGTCACTCAGCGACAGGAAACAATAGAGTCTGTCGGATGAGGGAAGTTAGTGACCCCAGAACGCATCTTCCTGCTCAGGATCGCTTGAGAACAGCCTGGCTTCGACGATCCTGCCTTCTTCGATGCGCAGCAAGTCGATGCCATGCTGAGATAGCCGCAAGCCGTCGCGCTGTCCCTCGAACTCAAGCTCCACGGTGACCCATGCGCCATTCCCCATGAAGCGATGCGCGCGGGTGATCGCAAATGTTCCCTTGGACACTTCCATCATCTTGCCGATCATCGTTCCAACGGCTTGCACGCTCCTGTGCGTGCCGGAGAAGCGATTGCGCCCGGGCTGGTGCCACACGATGTCCGGTGCCAGGAGGACGCCTAGCGCGGCTTGATCGCCGGATTGAACGGCTTGAATGTACTTTTGTGCAATTTCGATTGGAGTAGTCATCTGTTCCTCTGCTGGTTGAAATAAGTGATGGCCCTGCATTGGTTCAGGTGTCATCAGGTAAAACTGTACGTTGCGCTCGCCTTGGCGTCACGGTGGAAAGCTGTCTAAAAATGGTAATAATCGGACATGAATGGAAATATTGACGGGGCGAATGACACACTGGAGCGGATCGGCTACGCGCCGCCGGCCAGCTACGCGTTCGATATCGAGGTGGTTGCGATGCGGGAGCTGCGTGCCCGCGCTCCGGCGGAAGAGCTGCGCAGGCCGCACCGCATCGAATTCCATGAACTGATCTTCGTCAGGCGCGGCGAATGCACGCATGTGGTGGACTTCGAGCCCGTCCGCTGCTCGCCCGGCTCTGTGCTGGTTTTGCATCCGTCACAGGTCGAGCAGTTCGATGTGACAACACCCTGGGACGGCTGGCTCGTTCTATTTCGCCCTGAACAGCTTTTTGCATCGCAGGACAAGATGGGGAAGCTCGGCCTGGTTCAGGCTGTGGCTGAGTTGCCTGTGCAGCTCACTTTTGATGACGCCGAGGCCCGGTTGCTGCAGCAAACCATGGCACAGATGCACCTGGACGGGGGCTTGCAAGCCGGCCAGCCAGAGGTTCAGGCCCTGTTGCTGCACCAGCTTTGCACCGTGCTCCTGCGGCTGGTTCTGGCGCACCAGCAACAACGCAGCGATGGCAC
>NZ_JBFUCA010000293.1:0-5446 GCF_056405475.1 Polaromonas sp. P1_G4 | reverse complement strand
TTGCTGTCCTGGTCGCGCGCCAGAAAATAGCAGGCCAGCGCGCCTATCGTGCCCAGCAGCGGGCCGCCCAGGCCCACATAGGCTTCGGTTTCGGCGTCATGCGGCATGTCCTTGAGCTCTACCCACGCGCCCACAAACGGAATGAAGGTGGGCGCGCCCACGTTGAGGCCGCGCTGCCGCGCGGCGATGTAGTGGCCCATTTCATGCACCAACAGCAGGGCCACAAAACCCACTGCGTAGCGCCAGCCGAACAGCAGCGCGTAGGCAAACACCGAAATCAGCATGCTGCCGCCCGTGAGCAGCAGCTTGCCGAACTTGGCGCCGGTGAAAAGCAGCAGCAGGAGTTTCGTCACGCGAAGGTGCTTTTCAGGCGGTAGGCGGCGCTGGGGGTTTTGCCGGGGTGGTTGACGCGTTTGCTGCACTGCCGAATGCGGCAGGAACCGTCTCCTGCTCGGCGGCCGCGACCGGCATGGGCGCTGCAGCCGGTTTGCGCTTGAAGTATTTCAGGAACACCGCGCCAAACCCCGCCACGGCCAGAAAGATCACCTTGGCAAACTTGGCAAAAAAGAGTGCGGCGACGGCGAAGAAGCCGAGTTTTTTCGCGGCCACGCCCAGCACCAGCGCGGCCAGGCCGTATTCGGCCACCTTGTCGGTTTTGGAATTGAAATCGGCATAACGTTTGCCGTCGTTGTATTGCAGGGCCGACAGCAGCTCCGCGGCGACGGGTTTGTCCTTCGGCAAATCATTCAGCGCCGTCACCAGGTTCAGGCTGAAGTAGCCCTCACGCCCCAGCGCGTAAGTGTTGTAGTTCACGCCCTGTGCGGCATCGGGCGCTGCGCCGCGGTCCTTGCTGGACATGGCCCACACCAGCCGGTGGGTGGCGGCGTTATAGGCCGGCTTTTCGGCCCAGCCGACAATTTCCATTTCAGGAAAACCCATCTTCTTGCGTTCGCTGTTCGAGGCTTCCGTGCCTTCGCGGTAGCTTTTGAGAAGGTCGTCGGCGTTCCAGTCCTTGGCGTCGTCGTCTTTCACGTAGCCTGCGGACTCAAAGCGCACCGTGACAAACCAGGAATCGTTGGCCGCGGGAAACACCAGGCCCTGCAGCCGCGAATCCTTGCCGGGGTTGCCCATGGCATTGAGAAGCCTGGCGGCCTGCGGCTGCGGCACAAAAATGCGGCCGGCCGGCAGCTTCAGCACGGCCTGGTCGGCCAGGGGAATATCCTGCGGGCCTTCCTTGGCTGCGGCGCGGGCTTCCGCCCAGATTTTTTCGGCTTCGTCTTTTGACATCGGCTGCGCCAGGGCAGCACCGCAAGACAGTACAACCGCCAGCGCACAGATGCGCGTCCACAAATGGTTCATCAAGTCCTCCCTGTTGGAATAAATTTCCGGATATTCTGACACGGGCTTTGGTGGAACCGGCGGCTTGTTTGATCTGGATCAACAGCGCCCCTGATCGCCTCCCTATAGTCAAACTGGCTGCACGGTGTCCGGTTGGCTGTTGCCGGGTTGGCTGGCCGGCAGGGTGCATCCGTTAACCAGGGGAATATCCATGAGCATCCATCACGTCAGCTACCACAGTGGGGAATTGCCCGCGCCTCCCGCCGCTGCGGGCATGGTTGACTTCACCATGCCGTTGGCCGGCTTCTCGCAATGCCACTTCGGTATCGTGTCCCAGCTGCAGGCTTTCGCTGAACTGCCGGCCTTGCTGGCCGCGGCGGCGCAAGCGCGCAACGTCGCTTCGCACACGCTCAGCCTCTTCAAGTACGCGGTGGCAGGCCACCATGCCGACGAAGAAAATGAATTGTTCCCGGCGGTGCTGCGCAGCGCCGCCAAGGGGGAAGAGGCCGAGAAGGTCAGCGCGATGATCAAGCGCCTGGTGGCCGAGCACCGCAAGATCGAATCGATCTGGAAAGACCTCGAACCCGCAGTGAAAGCGGCGGCAAAAAACCAGCCGGCAGAGCTGGACCTGCAAGCGGCGGAGGCTCTGGTGCAGGCCTACCTGAAACACGCGCGCTTTGAAGAGGAAGAATTCCTTCCGCTGGCCGAAACCATTCTCGGGCGCAACGGCAACCACATGGCTGCCCTTGGCCTGTCGCTTCACCTCAGGCATGCGCCCATGGTGGTGGGGCATGTCTAGGCGCTTGCGTGGCTGATGTGCGTTGCACCGGAATATTCAAGCAAAAACAGGCTGTAGCCCAATAAGGGAAAGCGCAAGCAGCTATTAAAAGTATAGCGTTCGGGCTCTGAAAACATGCCGCGTGGCGGCCGCCCTCAGCCCCGCAGCTGCTGCGCCAGCAGTACCGCGACGTGAATCGCCTCGCGCTGCGCGCCGTCCCTGATCTGGTGGCGGCAGCTGGTGCCGTCGGCCACCACAATGGCGTCGGGCTGCTTGCGCACCGCTGGCAGCAGGCTGAGTTCGGCCATCTGCATCGACACCTCGTAGTGGTTGGCCTCATAGCCAAAGCTGCCTGCCATGCCGCAGCAGCTTGACTCGATCAGCTCAGGTTTTGCGCCGGGAATCAGCTTGAGCACATCCATGATGGGGCTCACCGCCCCAAAGGCCTTCTGGTGGCAGTGGCCGTGCAGCAAGATGGGTTGGGCTGTCGCTTTCAGCCGGCCCTTGAGCTTGTCGAGTTTGCCGTCGGCCGCTTCTCGCGCCAGGAATTCTTCCAGCAGCAATGCGTGGCGGCTGATGGTGTGCGCCGCTTCGCCCAGGCCCATCACCAGCATCTCGTCGCGCAGTGTCAGCAGGCAGGAGGGCTCCAGGCCGACGATGGCGATGCCCTTTTCGGCAAAGGGCAGCAGGGCTTCCACCACCTCGCGTGCCTTGGCCCTGGCCCTGGATACCATGCCGCTGGCCAGGTAAGTGCGGCCGCAGCACAGGCTTTTGCCGTCCGCCACGGTTTTCGCGGCCACATGTACCGTGTAGCCGGCGGCCTGCAGCACCTTGAGCGCGGCCAGTGCGTTTTCTGACTCAAAGTAGCCGTTGAAGGTGTCCACAAACAGCACGACCGGCCGTGCGGCGGCCAGCACCTCTTCGCGGCTGGCGGTCGTGATGCTTCCTTTCGACGCCGCGCCGGGCTTGTTCAGGCGCTTCCAGAAGGTCTGGCGCGTCCATTGCGGCAGTGTGCGGCGGGCCGACAGGCCCATCAGTTTTTCGCTCCAGGCCGCCAGCACCGGCACCTTGTCGCGCAGGTTCAGCAGCGGCGCCAGGCGGCTGGCCCATTGGGCATAGTCGGGCAGGTACGCGACCATCTTGTCTTTGAGCGTGTAGCCGTGCTTGTGCTTGTAGTGGTGCAAAAACTCCACCTYCATTTTGGCCATGTCCACACCCGTGGGGCAGTCGCGCTTGCAACCCTTGCAGCCCACGCACAGGTCCATGGCCTCCTTCACAGCTTCGCTGGTGAAGGCGTCTTCGGCCTTCATCCCGTCCAGCTGCCCGCTCAATGCCAGGCGCAGTGTGTTGGCGCGTCCGCGCGTGAGGTGCTGCTCGTCGCGTGTCACGCGGTAGCTCGGGCACATGGTGCCGGCGTCAAACTTGCGGCAGTGGCCGTTGTTGTTGCACATCTCCACGGCCTTGGCAAAGCCACGGGCCGGGTCGCCGCCGCTGCCGGGTGCGCTGGTCCTTTCGGTGGCCGGGTCGTTCTGCACATCCCAGGCGCGCCAGTCCAGCGCGGTCTTCAGGGGAATGACACGGTAGCCCGGCGGAAACCGCATCAGCCGCGTGTCGTCCATCTTGGGCGGGTTGATCATGCGTCCGGGGCTCAGCAAGCCCGCCGGGTCCATGTATTGCTTGATGTCGGCGAAGGCCTGGCTGATCTCCGGGCCGAACTGCCACTTGATCCATTCACCGCGGCACAGGCCGTCGCCGTGTTCGCCGCTGTAGGCACCCTTGAACTTGCGCACCAGCACGGAGGCTTCTTCGGCAATCGCGCGCATCTTGGGCGCGCCTTCGCGCCGCATGTCCAGGATGGGCCGCACATGCAGCGTGCCGACGGAGGCATGGGCATACCAGGTGCCCTTGCTGCCGTATTTCCTGAAGATCTCGGTCAAGGCGTCGGTGTAGGCGGCCAGATGCTCCAGCGGCACGGCGCAGTCTTCGATAAAACTCACCGGCTTGCCGTCGCCCTTGAGGCTCATCATGATGTTGAGGCCGGCCTTGCGCACCTCCCACAGGTTTTTTTGCGGTGCGTCCTCGGTCATCTCCACCACCGAATCGGGCAGCAGCAGGTCGCCCATCAACTCGCCCAGGCGCTTGAGCTTGGGCAACAGCTCGGCCTTGCTGGCACCCGAAAACTCCACCAGCAAAATGGCCGCCGGATCGCCGATCAGCGCGCTGCGGATCGTCGGCGCAAAGGCCGGGTTTTGCAGCGACAGGTCGATCATCGTGCGGTCGACCAGCTCTACCGCAGTGAGCGTGCCTTCGCCGATCTTGACGATGAATTGCGCCGCATCCATGGCGCGGTAAAAGGTCGGGAAATTCACCACACCCAGCACCTTGGCCCGGGGCAGCTCGCTCAGTTGCAGCGTCAGCGACCGGGTCAGCGCCAGCGTGCCTTCGCTGCCTATCAGCAGGTGCGCCAGGTTGACCGAGCCGTCGCTGGTGTAGGGCCGCTCGCTCTGCGGGTCAAAGATGTCCAGGTTGTAGCCGCCCACGCGCCGCATGACTTTCGGCCAGCGCCGCTTGATGAGGGRGTGCAGCTCCTCGGCCAGCGCACGCACGTGGCTGCCCAGCTCGCGTGCCTTGCCGCTGCTGCCGGCGTAAGCGCCCAGCTGTAGCAGGCTGCCGTCGGATGTCCAGGCTTTGGCACCCAGCACGTTGTGCACCATGTTGCCGTAGGCAATGCTGCGGCTGCCGCAAGAGTTGTTGCCCGCCATGCCGCCCAGCGTGGCCTGCGCACTGGTCGAAACATCCACCGGGTACCACAGGCCGTGTTTTTTCAGCGCGGCGTTCAGGTGGTCCAGCACAATGCCGGGCTCTACCTCCGCCGTGCGTTCTTCCGGGTTCACCGCCAGGATGTTGCGCACATGCTTGGCGTAGTCGATGACAAGGCCGGTGCCCACGGTTTGCCCGCACTGGCTGGTGCCGCCGCCGCGCGGCACGATGGGCACCTGCATGTCGCGGCAGATGTCCAGCGCGGCCTTCACATCGTCTGCCGTGCGCGGCACAAACACGCCCACAGGCATGACCTGGTAGATCGAGGCGTCGGTAGCGTAGCGGCCCCGGTCGGCCGGTGAAAACAGCACTTCGCCCTGTGTTTCGGCGGCCAGCCGCGCCGCCAGCCGGCCGGCAACTTCATTGCTGATGCGGGCCACGTTGTCGTAGGCGTGGGCCGCGGCCTGCCGGGAGATCTTGAGTGGAAGAGGGGCGTTCATCGCGGGCGATCCGGGTTTTGTGTGGGTGTTGAGGCCCGGCCCTGAAGCCAGGCAAAGGTCACGTTGCAGG
>NZ_JBFUCA010000292.1:0-5449 GCF_056405475.1 Polaromonas sp. P1_G4 | reverse complement strand
ACGCTGGACGCAGACAAAGCCCTGATGGAAGAAGTCCGCAACGTGGCCAGGGCTGTAGCCACCGCAGTCACCGAACTCCGGGCCGGGAAGCTACCCCAGCCCGGCAGGGGCTTGCCGCAGCCCCGGCCCAAATAAACGCAGGCGTGAAAAAAAGCCGGGCGCAGGTAAAAACCTGTGCCCGGCTTTGTGGCGATGCAACCACCTTGCGGCAATTACACGCGCACCTTGCCCGCCTTTACTTCGAAGTGCCGCCGACGGCCGCATCACCCTGAACACTGCCCTGGACACGGGCACTGCCCGCAGCGTTATCCAGCTTGTTGTAGGTGCGCTTGGCGCCGCTCTTCACGGCGTTGCCGGTGCGGGCTACAGCCCGTCCGGTGCTGCGGGCGGTGTTGTCCACTGCAGCGGCGGCCCTGCTGCCTGCGGAGGTATCACCCTGAGCCGAGCCGGAAACATTGGCGCCGGCACCGAGCCTGCCGCTGGAAGATCCCGAGGGCCCGCTGGAGTCCGAGCTGGCGCCTGCCGCGGCATTCGCGCGAACGCCAGCGTCGATATTGGTGTTCTGGCCGGCCGAGACGCCGACCCCAACACCGGTGCCGACGCCCACACCGAGGCCCTGTGCAAAGGCGCCGGCAGAGCCGAACAACGCGGCTGCGGTCAACGCAGCGGCCGCAGGAATGGAACGCATAAAGTACTTGGACATATCAAACTCCTTCAAAAGGGTGATGGCAACGCGTCAGCGCGCCTTCAACCTGAAACTGTCATGGCGCAGAGGCAGCGCCTGGCCTTACTTGCTGGTACCGCCCGAATCCGTGGGGGCAGCGCCTGCAGTGGCGGCTTTGCTCTTGCGTGCAGCCCGTTTGGCTGCCTTGGCCTGCTTCTTGTCGGACTTCGCCGCCTGTTTTTCGGATTTGGCGGCGTCACGCTGCTCAGGCGTTTTGGCGGTTGCACCGGTGGAAACCGAGCCCGAGCTGTCGCTCGGTTTGCCCGCAGGATCGGTCTGCGCGTGTGCGGCTGCGCCAAACATCAGTGCGGCCGTCATGGCAGCTGCAAGGGAAAGGGTCTTCATGGAAGAGGGGGTTTTGAACATGGGAGTAGTTCCTTGGGTTGTGCTCGTAGGCTGGGTTGAAAAAACACGCCTGCCACTTCATCGGGCTAACGTTGAATTCAATCTAGCGGGCCGGGCCCGTCTGCCTTATCGGAGAGGCCCCCCGCGCCATGTAGGACACTGCGCCCGCGGGCTGTGGCCAAAGGCACGTCCCAGGCGCTTGCGTACGCCGCGCCCTGCCGCAAATAAGTTACTGTCCTACAGTCACTCCCAGGGCGCAGAATAACAATGGGTGCCAAGGCCTGTCCTGCGCCCTTTCCGCCTGCCTGTCTGGGCCTACTCGCTTATCTTTCCTATGCCGACTTCCACACCCGAATCCCCTTCGCCATCGCCTTCTTCAGCTTCGCGCCGCGGGCCCGACGCCCTGTCTGTCGCCGTACCCACCCGCTCTCCCGAAGCCGCCACGCCGATCGACATGGAAGCCGTCGAGGCCGACACGCAGACGGCGCTTGCAGCAGTCAGCGCCGACTCGTCGTTCTCGTTCAAGGTGCTCACGGTCAACATCCACAAGGGCTTTACCTTCTTCAACCGCAAATTCATCCTGCCCGAGCTGCGCGAAGCCGTTCGCGGCGTCGGGGCGGACGTGGTGTTCCTGCAGGAAGTGACGGGCAACCACGTCAAGCACCAGGACAAGTTCGACAACTACCCTGAAACCCCGCACTACGAATTCCTGGCCGACACCATCTGGCCGCAGTTCGCCTACGGCCGCAACGCGGTCTACACCAACGGGCACCACGGCAATGCCGTGTTGTCCAAGTTCCCCATCGTGCGTTTTGAAAACCTCGACGTGTCCATCAGCGGGCCCGAGCGCCGCGGGCTGCTGCATTGCGAACTGCAGATACCCGGCCGCAGCGTGAACGTGCACGCCGTCTGCGTGCACCTGGGCCTCATGGAAGCGCACCGCGAGCAGCAAATGGACATGCTGTGCGAACTGGTGCGCAACAACATTCCGCCGCATGCGCCCGTCGTGGTGGCCGGGGACTTCAACGACTGGCGGCACCGCGCCCATGCCCGGCTGGAAAAAGGCGCCGAGCTGCATGAGGTGTTTGTGCAGGCCAACGGCAAGGCGGCGCGCACCTTTCCCGCACGCCTGCCCCTGCTGCGGCTGGACCGCATCTATGTGCGCAACGCCATCGGCCACGCGCCGGTGGTGCTGCCGCTGCGGCCTTGGTCGCATTTGTCAGATCACGCGCCTCTCGCGGCAGAAATCGAGCTCTGAACATGAGTCGTTGGGTAAGCGGCAACCAGTTTCAGCTGCTTGAAAACGGCGAGGAGTTTTTCCCGCGCGTCTTTGAGTGCATTGCTGCGGCCAGGCGCGAGGTGGTGGTGGAGACCTTCATCCTGTTTGAAGACAAGGTCGGTGAAGAGCTGCACGCGGCCCTGCACCAGGCGGCGCGGCGCGGCGTGCAGATCGACCTGACGATTGAYGGCTATGGCTCTCCGGACCTGTCACCTGAATTCATTTCGACCCTGACGCGGGCAGGCGTGCGCGTGCATGTGTTTGACCCGGGGCCCAGGCTGTGGGGCTGGCGCACCAACCTGTTTCGCCGCATGCACCGCAAGATTGTGGTCGTCGATGGCGAACGTGCTTTCGTCGGCGGCATCAACTATTCGGCGGACCACCTGGCCGACTTCGGCCCGCAGGCCAAGCAAGACTATGCCGTCGAGATCGAAGGCCCCCTCGTGGCCGACATCCACAGCTTTGTGCGCAGGGCCCTGGCGGCGGGCCAGCGCAATGCCGGCGCCGGCGGCGAAGCGCCCACGGGCTTGCGTGAACGGTTTTCCGAACGCGCCCGTTCCGTGGCCGGCACATGGCGCAGGGACGACGTGCCCGCGCCGGCGGGCGACGCCGCGGCGCTTTTTGTCACGCGCGACAACCGCAAACACACCAACGACATCGAGCGCCACTACCGCGCCGCCATCCGCACGGCGCGCCACCGCGTCGTGATCGCCAACGCGTATTTCTTTCCCGGTTACCGGCTGCTCAGGGAAATGCGCCACGCCGCGCGGCGCGGTGTGGACGTGCACCTCATCCTGCAGGGCGAGCCCGACATGGCGATCGTCAAGACCGCCGCCAGCATGCTCTACCACCACCTGCTGGACGCGGGTGTGCGCATTTACGAATACTGCGACCGGCCCCTGCATGGCAAAGTGGCCATGATCGACGACGAATGGGCCACTGTGGGCTCCAGCAACCTGGACCCACTCAGCCTGGCGCTCAACCTCGAGGCCAACGTCATGATCCGCGACCGCACCTTCAACAACGACCTGGGTTCGCGGCTGGACCACCTGATGCAGCACAGCTGCAAACAGATAGGCCGCCAGGACCTGGTGAAGCCCACGTGGTGGCGCACGCTGCGTAGCTACTTTGTCTTTCACCTGCTGCGCCGCTACCCCGCCTGGGCTGGCTGGCTGCCGGCGCACGCGCCGCGCATCACGCCCGCCCAAGCAGCCGCGCCAGAGGAACGCGAGCCGCCGCCCCAGGCCAAACCCATTTGAGCGCGTGATGGCCGAAAGCCGCACCTTGCCCACGCCCCATCCCCCCCGTCCGCCCGGCGAGGCGCGCAGCGGCAAGCCCCAGCCCGCCGCGCCGAAGAAAAAGGCCTGGTGGCCATGGCTCAGGCACGGTGCCACCGCCGCGTTCTTTCTGCTCATCGCCAGCCTGCTGTTCTCGCAGGCCCGCAAGATTGAATGGTCCCAGGTCCTCACCGCGCTGGAGGACTACCCCCTCACCGCCGCCTGGGGCGCCGTGCTGCTGGCCGTGGCCAGCTTCACGCTTTACAGCACCTTCGACCTGCTGGGCCGCCACTACACCCGCCACCCGCTACGCGCCCCCACCGTGATGGCGGTGACCTTCGTCAGCTACGCCTTCAACCTCAACCTCGGCTCCCTCGTGGGCGGCGTGGCTTTTCGTTACCGCCTTTACTCCCGCCTGGGCCTGGGCAACGGCGCCATCACCCGCATCATGTCGCTGAGCATGCTGACCAACTGGATGGGGTACCTGCTGYTCGCCGGCACGGTGTTTGCCTTGCAGCCGCCCACCCTGCCCCTGGACTGGCCTGTCACCACCAACTCCCTGCGCCTGATCGGTGCGGTGCTGCTGGCCGTTGTCGCGGGTTATCTCGGCATTTGCGCGTTTTCCCGCCGGCGCATGCTGCGGCTGCGCGGCCATGAGGTGGTGTTGCCCTCCGTGCGGCTGGCCGGCCTGCAGCTGCTGATGGGCGCCGGCAACTGGCTCATCATGTCCGGCATTATTTTCATCCTGCTGCAGCACCGCATCGAGTTTTCCGCCGTCGTCAGCGTGCTGCTGCTGGCGGCCATCGCCGGCGTGATCACCCACGTGCCGGCCGGCCTCGGCGTGCTGGAGGCCGTGTTCGTCGCCCTGCTGTCGCACGAGATGCCGCAGTACGAACTGCTGGCCGCGCTGGTGGCTTACCGCGTGATCTATTACCTGGTGCCACTGACCGTGGCGGTTGTGGCGTATCTCGCCATGGAAACCCACGCCAAAAAGCTGCGGCGGGCCCACAAAAAGCGCTGACGCCACCCCCGTCCAGGTCAAAAGCGCACGCTGCAGCATGTTTGGCACCGTTGCCGCCAGCCCGGCCCTTTTGGGCTGGTTTCAGCCTGATTTAGGCGACAAAGCCACAAAAGGCCAGGGATTTGCGCCCCGCTTTCACACCTGAACCACCAAAACACTGTATATTAATACAGTGAATTCCAGCTTACTGTCCTGGCAATGCGCCGCCCGCACCCAGGAAGTCGGCTCTTTTGCCTACACCCGCAGCGGTGGCCGCCGCCGCACCATGGGTGCTTGAATCGTGAAGAAAGGATGTGTCCATGGGCGTGATGAATGACCTGCTGACGAACGACCTCTTTCCACAAGCCATGCTGCCCGTCACGCTGCAGGGGCAGACGGACCTCGAGGGCTTTCGCCGTGCCGCACGCGGCCTGCTGGCACAAAACATCCTGCCCGGGCAAGTCAGCTGGCATTGCGGCACCACACCCGCTACTGAAGGCCCGCAGCCCACCGGCACAGCGCAGAGCCCCGCACTCAGCGACGCACCCACCGTCGCCGTGCCACCCGAATTTCTCACCCTGTGCCAGGCCGTCATCCTGCACAACAACCCGCAGCGCTTCAGCCTGCTCTACCGCCTGCTGTGGCGCCTGGTGCATGAGCCCGAACTGCGGCACAACCAGCTCGACGCCGACATGGCGCTCGCCCGGCAGATGGCCGAAGAGGTGCGCCATGACATGCAGAAAATGAAAGCCCAGCTGCGCTTTCACTCGGTGCAGGACGACACCTTTAAAACCCGCCCGCAAGGCGGCCCGCTGCATGTGGCC
>NZ_JBFUCA010000291.1:0-5478 GCF_056405475.1 Polaromonas sp. P1_G4 | reverse complement strand
CTATTACCTGCCTCTTACCATTTCAGAGCAACTGGGGTATTTCAAGGCCGAAGGCCTKGACATTGAAATCAGCGACTTTGCCGGTGGTGCACGCGCGCTGCAGGCCGTGGTGGGCGGTTCTGCCGACGTCTGTTCGGGTGCTTTCGAGCACACCATCAATCTTCAGTCCAAAAACCAGATGTTCCAGGCTTTTGTGCTGCAGGGCAGGGCGCCGCAAATTGCTTTTGGCGTGTCAACAAAAAACATGCCCAACTACAAAACGGTCGCAGACCTGAAGGGCAAGAGAATCGGTGTGTCTGCGCCGGGCTCGTCCACCAACATGATGGCCAACCTGGTACTTTCGCGCGCGGGGCTCAAGGCCGGCGACGTGAGCTTTATCGGAGTCGGCACTGCGGCGGGCGCGCTCACTGCGCTGCGTTCGGGGCAGATCGATGCCATGAGCAATACCGACCCGGTCATGACCATGCTCGAGCAAAAGGGCGAGGTGAAGATCATCAGCGATACGCGCACGCTCAAGGGCACGATCGAAGTTTTTGGCGGTTCCATGCCGGCGGCCTGCCTGTACGCCCCGATAGAGTTCGTCCAGAAAAATCCCAACACTTGCCAGGCACTGGCCAATGCGATCGTGCATGGGCTCAAATGGCTGCAGACTGCAGGCCCCGGTGACATCATCAAGACCGTGCCCGAGAGCTACCTGCTGGGTGACCGGGCGCTGTACCTTGCGTCATTCAACAAGGTGCGTGAGTCGATTTCGCTTGACGGCATCATTCCTGATGACGGCGCGCGCACGGCGCTCAAGGCACTGGCAAGCTTTGACCCCAGCATCAAGGCCGACAAGATCGACATCGCCAAGACCTATACCAACGAGTTTGCGCGCAAGGCCAAGGACCGATTCAAAGCTTGAGCCCCCACGCTTTTCACTTCGTGTAATGCGCTGCCCCCCCCGAGGGGGCCGCTGCGCCTGCGGTCTGGCAAAGCCAGTCCCGCGGCCCCGGCTGGTGAAGATAGAGGCCCTGCGCAAGCACCTTGCTGTAAGCTCCCGCCATGCCAGAACCCGACGACGCCTGTGCCCTGGAGCTGATCAACATCAGCTGCACCTTTCGCTCGCGCGACGATGCGGGCCAGCGTTATGCGGCGGTAAGCGACACCACCTTGCGCATACGGGCCGGTGAATTCGTTTCGGTTGTCGGGCCTACAGGTTGCGGTAAATCCACGTTACTCAATATTGGTGCCGGTTTGCTGGAGCCGTCTTCCGGTGAGGTTCGGGTGTTTGGCCAACCGCTGGGCGGCATCAACACCCGCGCCGGCTACATGTTCCAGACTGAAGCCTTAATGCCGTGGCGCAGCGCCATCGCCAATGTGATGATGGGCTTGCAATACCGTGGTGTTCCGGATACCGAGGCCCGCCGCCAGGCGCAGGACTGGCTTGAACGCGTGGGGCTGGGCGAGTTCGGCGACCGCTATCCGCACCAGCTTTCGGGCGGCATGCGCAAGCGCACCGCACTGGCCCAGGTGCTGGCGCTGGATCCCGACATCATCCTGATGGACGAACCTTTCAGTGCGCTTGACATTCAGACGCGCCAGCTCATGGAAAACGAGGTGCTGGACCTGTGGGCCGCAAAAAAGAAGGCCGTGCTGTTCATCACCCACGATCTTGACGAGGCCATTGCCATGAGCGACAGGGTGGTGGTGCTGTCGGCTGGACCCGGCACGCATCCCATCGGCGAATTTGCCATCGATCTGCCTCGTCCGCGCGATGTTGCCGAGGTACGCAGTCAGCCGCGGTTTGTCGAGCTGCATACGCAGATATGGAATGTGTTGCGCGATGAGGTCCTTAAAGGTTACGCGCAGCAACTGAAGAAAGCGGCTTGAGCATGTGGCACCGCCTCAAACCTTCAGAAAACAACCTGCGCGCCTGGCAGCTGGGCTTGTTGGTACTCGTGCTGTTGGGCTGGCACCTGGCTTCGCGCGACCAGAAAATTGCTTTTTTCCTGGGCGAGCCCATCAAGGTCGCCGGCAGGGTGTGGAGCTGGTTCATGCCTTTTGGTTTTGGTGAAAGCCGCATGTTCCCCGATGGCTTGCCGGGCAATGCCGACATCTACCTTCACCTGGGCACCACGTTGCTGGAAACCGTGCTGGCCTTCGGCATAGGCACCGTGCTGGGCCTGGCGTGCGGCCTGTGGCTTGCCCTGGCCCCTACAGCCAGCGCCATCCTGGACCCCTACATCAAGGCGGCCAATTCCATGCCCCGTGTGATCCTGGCACCCATTTTTGCGCTGTGGTTTGGCCTTGGCATCTGGAGCAAGGTGGCGCTGGCGGTCACGCTGGTGTTTTTCATCGTGTTCTTCAATGTTTACCAGGGCGTGAAAGAGGTCAGCCCGGTGGTGCTGGCGAATGCCCGCATGCTGGGCGCCAACCAGCGCCAGCTGCTGCGCACGGTGTACCTGCCAAGCGCGACCAGCTGGGTGTTTTCCAGCCTGCATACCTCTGTGGGCCTGGCGTTTGTCGGGGCCGTCGTGGGTGAATACCTGGGCTCTGCGCGCGGAGTGGGCTACCTGATTTTGCAGGCCGAGGGCACGTTTGACGTGAACACGGTGTTTGCCGGCATCGTGGTGCTGACGGCATTTGCCCTGGTGCTGGACGGCATTGTTGGCAAGCTGGAGAAGCGGCTCATGAAATGGCAGCCGCGCACTGGTGAGACAGAAAAACTCTGACGTTTTCCCTGTACCGCAACTCTTCCTGTCGTCCTACAGCCTGCGGCCGGGTGGCTCCTTAAAGTCGTGACTGCCTGCACCGCTTCTGCCATGCGCAGCAGCGGCAAGCCGGCTTCACTCCAAGGACACACCATGAATCTTTCACTCAGCATCGGCCCCATCGTGTCGCTCATCGCGGGGATCCTTATCCTGCTGATACCGCGGCTGCTCAATTACATCGTGGCGATTTACCTGATCGTTATCGGCTTGATCGGTTTGTTCGGCAGCGGTTCGTTCAAGCTGTAGCAGCAGCCCCGCAGCTGGTGACTGCTGGAGCGCGTGATCCGGAACGTCAACGTTTTTTGGACTTGACGACCGTCTTGGTATTGCTGCGTTTGGTCACTTTGGCGGAACTGCCGCGACTGCGGCTGGAGGCTGAGGCCTGGCTTTTTGAGGCATGGCTTTTGACCGGAAGAAAAACCACCACCTGATGGCCCAGCTTGAACGCGCTGGAAGTGCTGACATTGTTCCATTCGGCAACGCTGGCAACGCTCAGGCCGTAGCGCTTGGCAATGGTTGCAACCGACTCGCCCTTGCGGGCCTTGACGGTGGTGCGGCGTGTCACGACTTCAGGAGAAAACGAGACTTGCGCGGTATCTGCAACGTGGCTGGTAACGTCGTTTTCCACCTTGGCGGAACGCGGCACCAGCAAGGTCGAGCCTGCCTTGATGAGCATGCGCGGCGGTATGTTGTTGACGCTGCGCAGATCGGCCTCACTCATGCCAGTGCGGCGTGCTGCTTCGGCCGGGTTCATGGTGCTGGGCGCCGACCAGGCGGTCCAGCTGGCATATTGCCCCTGGGTGTAGGCCTCGAAGTTGCGCTGAAACACCGTGGCGTTGTCCCAGGGAAGCAGTATCTGGGGCGTTCCTGCTGCGATGATGACGGGGCGATGTGCTGAAGGGTTCAGTGCCTTGAAGTCTTCAATCTTGACGTCCGCAAGGCGTGCGGCCAGGGCTACATCAATGTCACGTGTGATCAGCACCTGCTGAAAATAAGGGTGGTTTTCGATCAGCGGCAATTCCGTGCGGAATGCCTGGGGATTGGCCACAATGTTTTTGACGGCCTGCAGCTTGGGCACGTAGAGCCTCGTTTCTGCCGGCATGTTCAGGTCGGTGTAGCTGGTGCCCAGCCCTGCTCTCTGGTTTTTGGCGATGGCGCGGCCCACGCTGCCCTCCCCCCAGTTGTAGGCCGCCAGCGCCAGATGCCAGTCGCCAAACATGCCATGCAGCTTTTGCAGGTAGTCCAGTGCCGCACGGGTGGAAGCCAGTACGTCGCGCCGGTCGTCGCGGAAAGCGTTTTGCTTCAGGTCGAAATATTTGCCGGTGGCCGGCATGAACTGCCACATGCCGGCGGCTTTGGCGCTGGAAACGGCCTGCGGGTTAAAAGCGCTTTCGATGAACGGCAGCAATGCCAGTTCCGTCGGCATCTGGCGGCGCTCAAGTTCTTCAACGATGTGAAAAAGGTATTTGCTGGAGCGCTCGGTCATGCGCTGGATATAGTCCGGCCGGCTGGCATACCACTGCTCGCGATCCGTCACCAGTTCGTTTTGCAGGTCGGGCATGGCGAAGCCGCGGCGAATACGGTCCCAAAGTTCCTTGGGAGGTTCCGTGGAGGCGATCTGGTAAGAGCCGATCTGACCTGGTGTGATGGCTTGAAGTGGGCCGCCCGGCACTTGCGGTTTGGCGGCGGGGCCTGTTCCTGTTGTGAGGACCGGGTCACCCGGCATGCCGGGTGGCTGTGTGGCGCAGCCCGCCAACAGTGTCGCCACAAGCAGAAACGCCAGCGGAACAATACGGAAATTGATGAGATTGGGAAGAGGGGATGCTGCAGTGGTTCGGTCGTGTGGCGTCATTTGAATTGGTTTTTCCACTGCCGGATGGCGGCAAATACGGTGTTGTCGTCGCGGGCCGACGCATCAAAGTGCCGGGCAGCCGCCATGATAGTGGGTTGGCGGGTCCRCAAGAAGGGGTTGATCAGCAATTCCTGGGCCACAGAGGTCGGCAAGGTTGGCTTTCCCTGGGCGCGAAGTGCAACGCATTGCGCCTGATATGCCGCCAGGTCGGCATTTTCTGGCTCGACTGCCACGGCAAAGCGGAGATTGCTGAGTGTGTATTCATGGGTACAACAGACGACGGTGTTGCCAGGCAACGCAGCCAGCTTGTCGAGCGAGGCCAGCATTTGCGCCGGTGTACCCTCGAATAAACGTCCGCAGCCTCCCGAGAACAGTGTGTCGCCGCAAAACAGCAGCGGCCTGCCGTTCACGGCAAGGCCATCCGGCGCCGGGCCGCCCCAAGCCGGATGAGCCCCCTCGGGGGGCAGCGCATCACGCGAAGCGGAAAGCGTGGGGGCAAGGTAATAGGCAATGTGACCTGCGGTATGCCCGGGCACGTCGATCACCTGGAAATCCAGGCCGAGGGCCGTGAGGCTGTCACCTCCATTGAGATGTGTGTAAGGCTGCGGAATGCGTTCGGTGGCAGGGCCCCAGACTTGGGCGCCCGTCGCTTCGCGCAGGGCATCGACACCGCCCGTGTGGTCGGGATGGTGATGCGTGACTAGAATCGACTCCAGTTGCAATGCGTGCTGCTCCAGGGTGCGCTGCACCGGCCCGGCATCTCCCGGGTCCACGACCAGGGCACGCCTGCCGTCATGCAACAACCAGAGGTAGTTGTCGTCGAAGGCAGGAATGGGAATCAAATACATACAGTGGTCTCAATGAGCTCTGAAA
>NZ_JBFUCA010000290.1:0-5489 GCF_056405475.1 Polaromonas sp. P1_G4 | reverse complement strand
GGTCTGGCCGGGACCTTTCCCCAAGTCTGCACCGCAGCGGCAAGATGTTTCCACGCAAAAGCGAGCAAAACCATGAACACTGAATTGATGACCCGATCACAGCGTTACTTCGGCGAACGGCTTGGATGTTCGCTCGAGACCCTGCTCGACCCGATCGACGCGGGCAATCCCGCCGGTTATTCGGTCAAAGGCAATGGTGTCTACAACACCATCCAGAACGCCAGACGCGAGGACGATGCGAGTTTGCCGTTGGGTCCGTGGGAGCACAAGCTCAAGCGAGCGGACTGGCCAGTGGTGAGCCGTGTCGCCACCGAGGCCCTTTGTTCCAAATCCAAGGACCTGCAGGTCGCTGCCTGGCTGCTTGAGGCCGAAGTGAACCAGCATGGGTTTTCTGCGATAGCTCCCAGCCTTTTGCTGCTTGATGGCTTGTTGCGTGATTACTGGGACGATCTCTACCCCCAGGACGCTGATTCCGGCGGCGAACACCGAGCCAACATCCTGCGTTCGCTCAACAACCGTTTGCCGTTTGTGCTCAAGCAGCTCGCCATGACTTCAACGGGCATGCATCGCAATTACAACCTCGCCGATTGGGAAGTTGCCATGCACCGCGAACGACTGGCCCCGGCCGCCGCGGCCGCAGCTAGCAGCGCTGATGAGGAGGAGCATGCCAGCACGGAAACGATCACTGCAGCGATGGCCGCGACGCCCCTGGCCTGGTATCAGGCGCTGCACCAGCAGTTGAATGATGCGCTGGGAGCGATGCAACTGCTCAGGGACAGCATCGACCGCCATTTCGCGGTGGACGGACCGAGTCTGTCGGCGCTGGCCGGCTTGCTGGCTCAACTGCACGCATTGGCCGAATCTGAGCTGCAGCGGCGCGGGATAAAGCTGGCGACGGTGAGCGGGGATTCCGAGCCGGGGCCTGGCACCGTTGCGGGGTCCGACGAAACGGTCATTGTGGGTGACCAGATGTGGGCCATCGATGACCGGCGCCAGGTTTACGCAATGTTGGAGCAACTGGTGGAGGCGTTGCTGAAGATGGATCCGCACAGCCCGGCGCCTTACCTGATACGCCGTGCGATCGAATGGGGACGGCTCAACACCGCAGAGCTCTACAAGGAAGTGTTTATCCGTCTTGGCGGCCAACTCAATATCTTCGAATTGGTAGGGCTTGAAACACCCGCAGCGCGGGAGGAAACATGATCGCATCATCTGAACCCCAAGGGCTTCTCGTACCGGTTTCCCTGGGGACTGATCCGTCGACCCCGTCAGTGGCGATGGATATCGCCGCTTCGGTCTGGAAAAACCTTTGCGAACTGCCGTCCCTTCTATTTAAGGAGCGTTCGGGCATTGCTGCCGCCCTGACCGGCCCGCGCTTGGGGCGCGCCTGGGCGCGTGCCGTAGTTATGTACTGGAGCAGGCTTGAACGCCTGGGCAGCCTGGATTTGTCGCAACCACTCTACATCCTGAACGTGGGTCCGGATGACGGCGCCCTGGCTGCGATGGTGTTGACCACTTTGCGCGATGAGATGCATGCCTGCGGCATGCTCGGCTGGCCCGTCCGGTATGTGCTGTGCCCGCTGGCCGGTGAAGAACCGGCACTGGCGCTGCTCAAACAGCCGGCACTTCAGCCTTTTGTCGCGCGCGGCTGGCTTGACCAGGCGAGCTGGCAGGCTCGGCGCGGCCACCCGCTTTTGCTCGGTGCGAACCGCTTTGCCCTGTTCGGGTCACGCAACCCGGTGGTCGCGATGACGGCAGGCGGGTTCTCCGCATTGCCGGCAGAACTGTACGGTGTGCACTACGGCGAACTATTGCAGGCGCGGGTTCAGGCGCAGCCAGGCAGCGAAGGCCGTTTTGCGCTGGTTTCCGAATGGCAGGCTTTGGCGGAGGATGAGCTTGCCTCAGCCGCTTCCGCGCTGCTGGGCCATTACCGCGCCAGCCTGATCAGTGCCACTGTTCTGCTTTCAAACGCCGCACTGTCCCTGCTGGATGCGCTTGCCGATTTTTCTGCCGGACGCTATTTGCTGCTGGCGGCAGACCAGGGAGTCGCCGATGAGCGGCAGATCAGGCTTAACTGCATGGCGCTTCCTGAACAACTCGCTCCTGGTGAACTGGGACTGCCGGTCAATTTCCATGCGCTTGGCATGCATCAGGAAAGCGCCGGCGCACATGTTGCGCATCTGGAGTGGGGCGCATCGGGATGCATTCAGCATATGGCCTGCCGCGACGATGCCATCGGCATGGATGCCGCAAGCTGGAGCAGTCTGGTCGAGACGGTAGATGAAGACCATCCAGCGGAGCGCTGGTGGCACGGGGCTCCCCACAGTCCTGTGGAGAGCGTTGACGAAATCAATTTTCGCCTTCGCTGCTCGGGTCATGATCCCTGGGCTCTCCAATCCATCCTCGACAGCCTTGATCTTCGCCTGCTGGACGCTGCGGACGAAGGTGCACTGCAAACACTGCACCGCAGCCTGACACGCACGTGGCAGCACATGACACAGCGTCAGCGTTGTGATGCCGGGACAGGCCTGGCACGCCTGCTGGTGCATGTGGGTCAGTGGGCGCTGGCGCGTGATGTGCTCGCCGAAACTCCCGACAGCGATTCGCCGACGGCTTCTCGCATCGATCAGCTGCTGCTGCGTGCGCGGCTGGAGGCGGAAACCGGGCGCAGCGCCACTGCATTGCGCGTCGTACGGGAATGTCTGCGCCTGGATGCCGGTCATCCTGAGGCACAAGGCATGCATGAGCTGCTGGAGCGCCGGCTGGCCAATTGGCAGGCCAGCAACTGGTATGAAGCCGACGCGCTGCGCGACGATGAGCTCTCGCTCGAGCCACTTGATGTCCTGCATATCCCGGCATGGCTGCATCAATACCGGGACCCGAACATCGCCGTGGTGGCCGGATTGCCGCCAATTACGTGTGAAGCAGAGGCGCAAACCTATCTTGCCCATGTAGGCGGCAGCGAGGGGACCGAATATGCAGTGGTTCACCGGAATTTAGGTTTTGTCGGTGCCGTCGGTTTGCGCCGCGAGGCCGATATGGCGCATATCCATTTCTGGATAGGTGTCGAGCATCAAGGCACTGGCTTTGGTGCGCGTGCGGTGCGGCTGCTGACGGCAAGCCTCGCCGGTGGCCCGGTGCGGCACCTGTTCACCTCGGTACACGAGGGCAACACGCGCTCGCACCGGCTGCTTGAAAAAGCCGGTTTTGACACGCTCGGGCACGAGTCGCGCGGCGACGATGTGGGTTACCGGTTCATGCACCTCGCGCTGCCTGGCRCGCTTGCCTGCACTCACGACGAACTCGAGCGCCGGCTCGCGGCCGTGTGCGAATGCATCGGGGAGCCGCTGGTGCGTTGACTCTGTTTTCAACCGAAGGAGAAGAAACCATGGAATGCAAAGGAAGGGTTGGAGAGATCGGCAAAAGCAAGCTCGAACCGGCGCGAAGCTGTCACCCGAAAGTCAAGCAGCCCAAGCTCGAGATCGGTAGCCATGCGCGGCAATTGACCTGCAAGAAGGCGTCATCGGGCGCATTGGTGGAGGTCGACCATATGAGCCCCGGCTCGTTGCATCAGGCAATCGGTTACTCGATGAAGGGCGGCGCCGCCTGGACCTTCCTGAAGCATTTTCAACCCTAACTGGAGATCGACCATGGCAGCCAGCCGCAAACGCAAAGCCGACCAGATCAGCAAGGACCTGCTTGGTCCTGCTCCTAGCAACTTCCCGCCGATCAAACGCGTGAAGCAGGAGCTCGGCACGTACACGCAGCAGTCGACTTATAAAAAAACACCGTCGAAAGCGTCGGTCGAGGTCGACCATATGAGTCCCGACTCGCTGCACCAGGCCCTTGGCAGCTCGCGCAAGAGCGGTGGCGGTGCATCGTTGAGCAAGCGGCTGCCGGCCGCTGCGATGAACAAGACCCAGCACAGGCGCAAGCTCACAACCGGTAGCGGCAACGCGGTCGAGGCGCATCGGGCCTATCTGCTCAATGCGCATCACGGGCAGGTACCGTTCGCCGGCCCCATGAACACAACCCAGGACCACTACGCGGCGGCGCTTGAGGTCGAGTTCCGTTCGACCGCGACGCCGTCCACCTTGTTCGGTCAACCGACGATTCACGATCCGCGGCCGTTCGATAAGCCGTCGCAGCAGGGAGTGGTGTCGAAACTCGATGCCGAATGGGGTATGGACCGGCAGCTCGACATGCTCAAGCGCATCCAGAACACCGGGCACATCACGGGCGAGCACGAACAGCACCTGATGGATGTGGTGACCGAGCAGCGTAGTGAACTGGCTGATCTCTATAAAACGCACGGCTTTTGACACGTGGCGCGGATAACCCCGCGTTTTTTCTTAACCCACCAGGAGTTTGACCATGGCATCGAGACGGTACACAGCGGACCAGACCGCCAAGGACAGGCTGGGCCCGGCGCCCAGCAATTATGGGCCGATACGCGGCCCCAAAAAAGTCATCGGCACGCACGCGCAGCAGTCGGTCTACAAAAAGACCCCATCGAAGGCACCGGTTGAGGTCGACCACATGAGTCCCGACTCCCTGCACCAGGCAGCCGGCAGTTCGAGGAAAAGCGGCGCCGGTGCTTCTCTGAGCAAACGCCTGCCGGCTTCGGCGATGAATAAAACGCAACACCGGCGCAAGCTCACGACCGGAAGCGGTGCAGTGGTCGAGCACCACCGCGCCTACCTGCTGAACGCTCATCATGGCCAGGTACCKTTCGCCGGCCCSATGGGCACGACSCAGGACCACTACGCGGCAACGCTTGAGGTCGAGTTCCGGTCAACAGCCACACCCGCGACGCTCTTCGGCAAACCGACGATTCACGATGCCCGTCCCTTCGATAACCCTTCGCAGCAGGGCGTGGTGCCTAAAAAGGACGCAGAGTGGGGTATGGACCGCCAGCTTGAGATGCTCACGCGCATCCGGAGCACCGGACATATCGATGCCACGCATGAAAACCATCTGAAGGACGTTGTCACCGAACAGCGCGCCGGCCTCGCCGACATGTACAAGCAGGCAGGAAAATGAGAGCGCGCATCGCGCCGGGCAGGTAAAGCATGGTATGGGCCAGGATGGCGCGTCGCGCCAATTTTGCGAGGGACGCCGCCTTCAAGCCGTCGACACGTCGCTATCTCGGCTCGCTGCCTGCTGCCGCCGTTGGCGCTGGCGCGGCGCGACTCCCCGGCTTGACCTCAGCAGCCTGCGCGAAATGGCCAATGACAAGACCCTGACCGAACCGCCGCTGAGCCCTGTCCGGTGGGTGGCTGGCCCGGGCTTCACATTCTGAACCTGAAAGGAAACATCATGCTACTCAGAAAGAAAAATGCCTCTGCGCAAAACCCGGGTCCGCAGCAGGGCGTGGGCGTGCCGCCAGCCGTGAAACCACCGACAAAGACCCAGCTGGCGGTCAAGCAGCGAGCGGCGCAGGGCCGAGCGCCGCTCGACCATTGGGACATGTTTGCCAACGTTATGGC
>NZ_JBFUCA010000289.1:0-5506 GCF_056405475.1 Polaromonas sp. P1_G4 | reverse complement strand
GGACTGGAATCAGTGTGAAGAGAGTGCGTTGCATAAGTAATTCCCTTGTATTGGCGAACAGGCCCTGGTCGCCGCTTTTTGTTGAGGTAGCGCCCCCGGGGGCGCACCGGCGCAGATTATGCGGGACAGTGGCTTATCAATAATTTCAAAGCCTCGGGACCAGAATTCACGCAAGAACGCAAACACGGGCGCTACCATGGCGGCAGYTTCCCCAAAAAAACTGTCGTCTGGAGACCCCATGCCCGTGATCACCAACATCGAAGACCTGCGCGTCCTGGCCAAAAAGCGGGTGCCCCGCATGTTTTACGACTACGCCGACTCCGGCTCGTGGACGGAAAGCACCTACCGCGCCAACGAAAGCGACTTCCAGAAGATCAAGCTGCGCCAGCGCGTGGCCGTCAACATGGAAAACCGCAGCACAGCGACCACGATGATCGGCCAGCCGGTAGCCATGCCGGTTGCCATCGCGCCCACGGGCCTCACAGGCATGCAGCACGCTGATGGCGAAATCCTGGGCGCCCGCGCTGCCAAAAAATTCGGCATCCCCTTCACGCTCTCGACCATGAGCATCTGTTCCATCGAAGACGTGGCCACCGGCACAGACCGCCACCCCTTCTGGTTCCAGCTCTACGTGATGAAGGACCGCGCTTTCATTGAAAGCCTGATCGACCGCGCCAAGGCAGCCAATTGCTCGGCACTGGTGCTCACGCTCGATTTGCAGATCCTCGGCCAGCGCCACAAGGATTTGAAAAACGGCCTGAGCGCACCGCCCAAGCCGACGCTGTCGACCATCCTCAACCTGATGACCAAGCCGCGCTGGGGCCTGGGCATGCTCGCTACCCGCCGCCACGGCTTCGGCAACATCGTGGGTCACGTCAAGGGTGTCGAGAACATGGGCTCGCTCTCTGAGTGGACGGCCAAACAGTTCGACCCGGCCCTCAACTGGGGAGACGTGGAGTGGATCAAAAAACGCTGGGGCGGCAAGCTGATCCTCAAGGGCATCCAGGACGTTGAAGACGCGAAGCTCGCCGTCAATTCCGGCGCCGATGCGCTGGTGGTCTCCAACCACGGCGGCCGCCAGCTCGATGGCGCGATGTCTTCCATTTCCTGCCTGCCCGAGATCGTCGCGGCAGTCGGTAACCAGATCGAGGTGCACATGGACGGCGGCATACGCTCCGGCCAGGATGTGCTGAAAGCCACCGCCCTGGGTGCCAAGGGCACCTACATCGGCCGCGCCTTCCTCTACGGCCTGGGCGCCATGGGTGAAGAAGGCGTAACCAAGGCGCTGCAGATCATCCACAAGGAGCTGGACCTGACCATGGCCTTTTGCGGGCGTACCGACATCAAGGCGGTGGACACCAGCATCTTTGTGCCCGGTACTTACTGAGCCTGAGGCGGTAAACACCATGGCCTTCCTGGGACAAGCCGCCGTCGCCATGTGGTGGAACATGGCGGCTGAACACCGTGAAGAGTTCGAGCACTGGCATTCGCACGAACACTTTCCCGAGCGCATGGGCATCCCCGGTTTTCTGCGCGGCTCACGCTGGTCCAGCGTCGATAGCGCGGAAGGTTTTTTCGTGCTGTATGAACTGGAGGACTATGAGACCCTGACCTCTAGCGGCTACCTGGAACGCCTGAACAACCCGACGCCCTGGTCCACGAAGATGATGCCGCACCATAGGGACATGGTGAGAAGCCAGTGCCGTCTGCTGCACAGCGCGGGGGGCGGCATCGGCCGCCTTGCGCTGACCTTGCGGCTGTCGCCTGCAGAAGGCCGCGATGCCGAATTGTTAAGCCACTTCTCGGCAAGGGGAGCGGCATTCGTCAATCAGCCCGGTGGCGTCGCTTTCCATGTGTTGCGCACGGAAACACCACAGGCCGCCAGCACGAAGGAGCAGCAAATTCGCGGCGGCAAGGACAAGGCGGCCGACTGGGTCGTGGTCGCCGTCGCCTATGCAGCGTCGGCGCTGGACGCCCTGCAGCAGGAGGCGCTCGGCGAAGGTATCGAGCGCCACGGCGCCCAGCCCGGTGCGCTGGCCGGCCGCTACCAGCTGGCCTATGCTGCCAGCGCACATGACCTGAGTTGAGGACGGAAAGCGGCAGGTAAGTCTTTGGGTACCAAGCCGCTCAATAACCCAACGGAAACCACACACCGCGTTGTGTCACCACCCCTATATTGGGCCGCACGTGGTTCTCGTCCAGCGTGCTGACATCAACATCCGCAATCACGGAGCAGGCCGGCAACGACTGCTGAAACACGCGGTCCTTCAGTATTTGAACCGCGTCGTCATGGCTATAGGCAGTTACGCCACAACCAGCGCCCAATATGGAAAAGGGTGGGAGGTCTTCGAAAGAAAACCAGAATCGGTGAAGTTGAGGCACGCCTATTTCGCTCACTCAAGCCTGAGGCGATATCTCATAGTCCATCGCATACGAATGCTTGCCGTCGGCAATCTGGATGGTGAGCGTGCCGCTCAGGCCCGTGAGCTCGCCGGTGCCGGAATCAGGCACCACGTTCACCGCCAGCTGCGGCGCACCACGGTTCATGGTGCCGCTGTGCTGCAGAACAAAGCTGCCGCTTTTGCCGTGCAGCGTGCCCGTCACGCATTCCATCGCGACATAACCGGCCGAGCCTTTGACTGCCGTGCCGGCGCTCAGCATCTCGCCCTGGCTGGTGGCCTGCAGGTCGCCGCTGAAGGTCTTGTTGATGGACAGCCGKCCCATCAGCGGGCCGGCATCGGCATTCGCCAGCGATTGCGGCGCGAGCATGACTTCAAAACTTCCGGTGGCGTGGGAGGGCATGGCGTTTCACTTTCGACAAGAGGAGTGGGCAAGCCGGCCATGATGCCAGAGCGCCGCGCTTCCTGAGTGCCGTTTACGCCCGCTTACCGCTGCCCGAAAGGCCTGGCCGGCGCCGTACCAAGGAGCGCACGAGCCTTGCGGCTGAGCCGGCCAAATAGGGCCAAATCGTGTCGGGGCGACCGCGCGCAAGGCATTGCGAATTGCTATGCTTACCGGGTGAGCGCCCCGTTCCCCTCCCCCGCACCCAAAATCCGCCGCATTGCCCACCTCGACATGGACGCGTTTTTCGCCTCCGTCGAGTTGCTGCGCTACCCGCAGCTCAAGGGCCTGCCGGTCGTCATAGGCGGCGGCTGGCGCAAGGTTGACGAGGAGCTGCGGGCGGCGCAGGGCGAGCGCGCGCTGCGCTTCATTCCGGTGGAAAGTTTTCCGCTGCTGAAGGACTATGTGGGCCGCGGCGTCATCACCACCGCCACCTATGCGGCACGGCAGTTCGGCGTGGGCTCGGCCATGGGCATGATGAAGGCCGCCAGGCTGTGCCCGCAGGCCATTGTGCTGCCGGTCGATTTTTCGGAAATCCGCAAATACTCCCAGCTCTTCAAAAGCACCATCACCGACATCGCGCCGCTCATGCAGGACCGCGGCGTGGACGAGGTCTATATCGACTTYACCGACGTACCCGGCGGCCAGCGTGAAGGCGGGCGCGTGCTGGCCCGGCTCATCCAGAAAGCGATTTTTGAAAAGACGGGCCTGACCTGCTCCGTCGGCGTGGCGCCCAACAAGCTGCTGGCCAAGATGGCGAGTGAGTTCAACAAGCCCAACGGCATTTCCATCATTTACGAAACAGACCTGCAGGAAAAAATCTGGCMGCTGCACGTACGCAAGATCAACGGCATCGGCCCGAAGTCCGGCGACAAACTCGCGAAGCTCCATATTCACACCATCGGTGAGCTCGCCGCGCAAGACCCGCAATGGCTGATCGACAACTTCGGCAAGGCCACCGGCGCCTGGATGCACGAGGCTGCCTGGGGCCGCGACGACCGACCGGTGGTCACCGAGAGCGAACCCGTCAGCATGAGCCGCGAAACCACTTTTGACCGCGACCTGCATGCGGTGCGCGACAAGGCGACGCTGGGCGCCATCTTTACCGACCTGTGCGAACGGCTGGGCGAAGACCTGCAACGCAAGGGTTACGTGGCCAAAACCATCGGCATCAAGCTGCGCTACGACGACTTCAAGATCGCGACACGCGACCAGACCTCAGACACCTACACCGCGGACGGGAAAACCATCCGCCAGCTGGCGGGGCTGTGCCTCAAGCGGGTGCCGCTGGACAAAAAACTGCGCCTGCTCGGTGTTCGCGCTTCCACGCTGGCCAAGCCCGGCGAAGAGGGTATTTACGAACAAAAAGTGTCTGCAGCCCAATCAGGACATGCGCGAGCAGCTCCTGATTCAATAGCAACCGACCAGCTCTTCTAAGCAGTGCCTAGCGCGCTACCAGGACAATCTCATCCTGGTGGTTGGCGATATGGAAGGTATGCGCGAGTGAAAAATCAGCCTTGCTGAGCGCGCCGTAGGCAAAGTGCGGCTTGAGCGGGCCCTGGTGCCCAGCGAAGCGGGTAATGGCCGCGCGCAGCCGCGCCGACGCGGGCCGCCAGTCGCCCTCACGGCTGAGCGCCGCAGCACCCGGGATGGGCTCGCTCAGGCTGTGGCTCATTTGCCCGCGCCATTTGAAAAAGGCGAAAGCCGCAGCGCCCGCCGTGCTCTGGAACACCGCGCTTTTCGGCTGCGGAAAGCCGTCCAGGCTCATTTCCACGCTTTGCGCCATGTGCTCCAGCACCGACACCAGGGGCCATTGGCCGGTGGTTTTGACGCTGGCGGCCTGGTCAACCTTGTCCAGCCAGCGCAGCGCTTCATCCAGTGACTGGACTTTGGGCACATCGGCCATGGCAAATCCTCCGGTAAAAGCGAGTGTGGTGGTGGCCAGAAAGTCGCGTCGTTTCATGGCTGCGATGGTAGCAGTCCCCACAGGGCCCCATTTGCTGCGGCATCAGGGCGGACTGGCGTTTCTCTCATGGGCGGGCATGGAACAAAGAGTTTATGAAGAAAAGGCCTTCCAGGCAGGCAGGACTGGCGCAAGCAGCTCCTGAATTGATAGCAGCCTGTTCACTTCAGCGTAGCGAGGTATGCGATCAGGTCAGCACGCTCCGCCGCGCTTTCCACCTGAAAGCCCATGCGCTGGCCGGCCACCAGCTGCTCGGGGTCTTCCAGCCACGCGTTGAGGGTTTGCGGCGTCCAGCGCAATCGCGAGCGCGCCAGTTCGTCCGAATATTTGTACCCAGGCAGGCTGCCCACGCGGCGGCCCATCACACCGCGGTGCGCGGGCCCGATCTTGTTGCTGTCGACGGCATGGCATGCCGTACAGCGCGCCTGGTACAGGGCCAGGCCGCGCGCCACGTTGCCGGGCGGCGGCGTGACCCATTCGCGTCCGGACGCCGTTTGGGCCCATAACGGGGCACCGCTCACGCCAAAGAGCGTCAGTGCCGCCACGGTACTAAAAAGATGACGCGCATTGCGCATGAACAGGGAACAAGCAGGCATTCGGCACTCCAGACACTGGTTTTGACGGGTGGGAAAGCCATGCAATCTGCCAGGCCATCCCGCAAGCTGTTCTGAATACGTTGACGGCCGGCCCGCGGATTCAGCC
>NZ_JBFUCA010000288.1:0-5515 GCF_056405475.1 Polaromonas sp. P1_G4 | reverse complement strand
GCCGTGTTGCGTGCGCAGAATGCGACGGCGCCGCAGCAGGCGTTGTGGGCGCGTGCGGTCGCGGTGTCGCAGCGCTTCAATGCGGCAGACCGGTATCTCTTCAGTTTGCCGATGTGGAATTTCGGCATTCCTTACCGGCTCAAGCATTTCATCGACGTGGTGACCTTGCCGGGGCAGAACTGGGCATGGTCAAGGCAAACCGGTTACCAGGCGCTGCTGCCAGGCAAGAGTGCGACGCTGGTGTATTCAAGTGCCGGCGCGTACCCGCTGCGGCCCGGGGAAGATGAATCCGATTTCCAGAAACCGTACATGCGGCGCTGGCTGCGTTTCCTGGACATTGAGGTGACGGCGGAAATAAGCGTTGCGCCGACGCTGGTGCCGCCCGAGGACCTTGCGGCAACCAAGGCCGGTGCGGTGGAACAGGCACGGGCGCTGGCCGTAAATTAGTGCGTTGGTCACCGGGGTATTTTGGCGATCTCCAGTGTGGTCACGATCCCGTTGGCCAGCGCGTCACCCTGTTGAGGCTTTGCGCACAGCTCCTTGCGCAGCTTCGGGTCTTCGCTTCCCTGGCACAGTATCACGCCGTCGGGGCCGATGCCAGGCACCTGGGGGTGGTAGAAATAGGCGAAGCCGTTGTGGTTGGGCAGGTTGACCCACTGCTCTACCAGCTGGGGGTTGGCTTTGCCGTCGCTGTATTTCATGATCCAGGCTTTCAGTGCCGGCATGCGCGCCTGTTGCAGGCTGCCGTCCTGTGTGTAGTTGCCATGGAAACCCACGACCGTTCTTTCGAGAGGCTGGTCGTCGGAGTAGGCGCGTGTTGTGCCGCCCAGAAACATGCGCGAACACGAAGAACGGCAATAGCCTGAGAGCAAGGTCATCAGGCCTTTTTCACGGATGTATTCGCCAGTCGCATACCCGGCCCGGGCGTCCCCGCCCGAGGAGTTTTTGAGCACCACCGTTGTGATGCCGGGGTGCTCCTCTATCGCGGCCTGCAAAATCCGTTGTTCATTGCCGGTCACCTTGCCCGACAGAAAAACAAAAGGCTCCCTGATCTCCACGTCCATGGCGTAAGCGCACGACGCGAGGCAAAAGGCCGCCAGGCCCGACAGCCAGTGGCCTGGACGCGCTGTCATGCAGTGAGGCGTTGGGAAGCAAACAGCACCTGGTCGATCACCGCCTGCACATTTTTGAGATGCGATTCGTCGAGCAGGTTGCCCTCGGTGTCGAAGGCGGTGCCGGCGCGGCCCAGGGCAAAAGCCTTGGGCGCGACCCAGCACTGCGCGTTGAGCAGCAGCGGCACCAGATGGCTTTGCGAACGCAGGCCGCCCAGCGCGCCGGGCGAGGCGCTGAGAACGCCCACGACTTTGCCGGTGAAAGACTTGAAGCCTTCGTGCCAGGCTGGATCGCTCTTGACGGGGCTGGAGACCCAGTCGATGGTGTTCTTGAGCAGCGCGGTGTAGCTGCCGTTGTACTCGGGTGAGCAGATGATCCAGGCCGGATGTTCAAACATGAGCTGCTTGAGCTTCATCACGTCGGGCGGCGTGCCCTGCGCCTCCAGGTCGGCGTTGTACATGGGGATGTCGAAATCAGCCAGCTCGATGTGGGTGACTTCGGCGCCGCTGGCGCGCGCCAGTGTGGCGGTCACCTGGGCGAGTTTGCGGTTGAAGGAGTTTTGGCGGATGCTGCCAGCAAAGACGAGTAGTTTCATGCCCGCTATTGTGGCCGCTGGCGGCCGGTTTTTGGCGTGGCTGCCGCGCACAACAGCCGTCTTGCACGGACTTTGACGCTCCAGCCTAATAAGGACGGGCGCAAGCAGCTATTGAATTGATAGCAAATCCCCGAAGCCACGCAAGGCCATGCCCCCGGACAGGCCGCACAAATAAGGCCTCGCCTGATAAAATCGTGCCTTCGTCCTGTGGGGACCGATGGGCCGGGGCACCTGCACGGCGCATGTGTGTGTTGCCGCGCCGCCGTGCGGCTGCGGCAAGCCTGGCCACCATCGACACCGGACCGCTCCATGGCATGCAGGCGCCCCAGCCTGAAAGCCGCTTTACCCGAAGGAGGCGTGATGCACTCGCCTTATGTTTATCCGCAAGAATTTGATGTGATCGTGGTCGGTGGCGGCCATGCAGGCACCGAGGCCGCGCTGGCTTCCGCACGCATGGGCTGCAAGACTTTGCTGCTGACCCACAACATCGAGACCCTGGGGCAGATGAGCTGCAACCCCTCCATCGGCGGGATCGGCAAGGGCCATCTGGTCAAAGAGGTGGACGCCATGGGCGGCGCGATGGCGCTGGCCACCGACGAAGGCGGCATCCAGTTCCGCATCCTGAACAGCTCCAAGGGCCCGGCCGTGCGTGCCACCCGCGCGCAGGCCGACCGCATTCTGTACAAGGCGGCGATTCGCCGCAAGCTTGAGAACCAGCCCAACCTGTGGCTCTTCCAGCAGGCGGTCGACGACCTGATGGTCGAGGGCGACCGGGTTGTCGGGGCGGTGACGCAGGTCGGCATTCGCTTTCGTTCGCGCACCGTGGTGCTGACGGCCGGCACTTTCCTGGACGGCAAGATCCATGTTGGGCTCAATAACTATTCGGCGGGCAGGGCGGGCGACCCGCCGGCGGTATCGCTTTCGGCCCGGCTCAAGGAACTCAAGCTGCCGCAAGGCCGGCTCAAAACCGGCACACCCCCGCGCATCGACGGCCGTACCATCGACTTCAGCAAATGCACCGAACAACCCGGTGACGGCATGCCGGGCGGCACTGAAGGGCCGGTGCCGGTGTTCAGCTTTATGGGAGGCGGGATTGCTCATCCGCGGCAGATGCCGTGCTGGATTACCCATACCAACGAGCGCACCCACGAGATCATCCGATCCGGTTTTGACCGCAGCCCCATGTTCACCGGCAAGATCGACGGCGTCGGCCCGCGCTATTGCCCGAGCGTGGAAGACAAGATCAACCGCTTCGCCGACAAGGACAGCCACCAGATTTTCCTGGAACCGGAAGGCCTGACCACGCACGAGATCTACCCCAACGGGATCTCGACCAGCCTGCCTTTTGACATCCAGTACGACCTGGTCCGCTCCATGGCGGGGATGAAAAACGCCCATATCCTGCGGCCCGGCTACGCCATCGAATACGACTACTTTGACCCGCGCGCCCTGAAATCCAGCTTTGAAACGCGCGCCATTGGCGGCCTGTTCTTCGCCGGTCAGATCAACGGCACCACCGGTTATGAAGAGGCGGCGGCCCAAGGCATGTTCGCTGGCATCAACGCTGCGCTGCAATGCCAGGAGAAGGAAGCCTGGTTGCCGCGGCGCGACGAGGCTTACCTGGGCGTGCTGGTTGACGACCTGATCACCAAGGGCGTGACCGAGCCTTACCGCATGTTCACCAGCCGGGCTGAATTCCGCCTGATGCTGCGCGAGGACAACGCCGACATGCGCCTGACCGAAAAAGGCCGGGAACTGGGTCTGGTAGACGACGCCCGTTGGGATGCCTTCAACCGCAAGCGCGACACTGTTTCACGTGAAACAGCCCGGCTTCGGGCAATCTGGGTCAATCCCAACAACCTGCCGGTGGCTGAAGCCGAGCGGGTTCTGGGTAAATCCATCGAACGGGAGTACAACCTGCTGGACCTGCTGCGTCGCCCGGATGTGAACTATGCCGGACTGATGTCGCTGGAAGAGGGCAAGTACGCCAACCCCGAACTGGCAGCCGAAGCGGCAGCCAGCGACGACATGGCCAAAAGCGTGATCGAACAGATCGAGATCACGGCCAAGTACGCCGGGTATATCGACCTGCAAAAGACTGAAGTCGAGCGGGCATCACACTACGAAAACCTCAAGCTGCCCGCCGACCTGGATTACCTGCAGGTGTCGGCGCTGAGCTTTGAGGCGCGCCAGACTCTGGCCAAACACCGCCCCGAAACGTTAGGCTTGGCCTCCCGGATCTCCGGCATCACGCCTGCCACCATCTCCTTGCTGTTGGTGCACCTGAAGAAAAACCTCTGGAAAAACACGACGCCACTCCAGGCGGCCGGGGCTTCCACCGAAAAAGCCCAGGCCTGATGCGCGGCGGTGAACAGGATTTGCGCGCCGGCCTCAAGGCGCTGCAGCTGGATTTGACCGATGCGCAAGTCGGCCAGCTGCTGGATTACCAGGACCTGATCGGCAAATGGACCAAGGTTTACAACCTCACGGCCGTGCGTGATCCGGCGGAAATGCTGACCCACCATTTGCTGGACAGCCTGGCGGCGGTGCTTCCGCTGAAGCGACATTTGCAGAAAGCCGGACTGGAGGAGGGCGCCAAGTTGCTGGACGTGGGTTCCGGTGCAGGCCTGCCGGGCGTCGTCATCGCGATTTGCTGCCCCAACGTAGCGGTGACTTGCGTGGATACGGTGGCCAAAAAAGCCGCGTTTATCAAGCAAGCGGCGCTGGCTTTGAAGCTGCCCAACCTCTCCGGCCTGCACGCCCGGGTCGAAACCATCACCACCTCTTTTGATGTGATTTGCTCCCGGGCCTTTGCGTCCTTGGTCGATTTCACCAACTGGTCGACCGACGCGCTGGCACCGCAAGGTGTGTGGATGGCCATGAAGGGCAAGCACCCGGCCGACGAAATTGCCGCCCTGCCAGCCGGCGCTGAAGTGTTTCACGTGGAACAACTGCAGGTTCCGGGGCTGGATGCTGAGCGCTGCATTGTCTGGATGCAGGCGAAAGCCGCCGCCAGCCCGGCCTGAAAACCGGGGCCGAGCGCCTCGGCCCGTTGTTCGGGCACAAAAAGAACCCTTCGCGAATGCCAAATCGGCCTTGATCGGGCCAGTTTGGCATTTCTGCGGCACACCCCTGTCGTAAACTCACAGCCTCACTTCTCTCTACTTTCTGGAGAACCTCCATGTTGGGCTCATTCGTTGGCATCGCCGACTACGGCGCTTTTGTCGTCGCCATCATTGTGTTTTTGCTGATTCCCGGCCCGGGCAACCTGGCGCTGATCACCTCGACCAGCAAGGGCGGCATCGCGGGCGGCCTGGGTGCGACTTTCGGCGTGATTGCTGGCGACCAGGTTTTGCTCTGGGCGGCGGTCGCGGGGGTGTCGGCCATCATGGCGGCTTACCCGACGGCTTTTCATATCGTCCAGTGGGCGGGTGCGGTTTACCTGGCCTGGCTGGGCATCAAGATGCTGATGGCCAAGCCCGGCGACGCGCCCTTGCTCAATATCAAGCCGCGCCACTACTTTCAGCAGGCGATGATGATCACCTTGCTGAACCCCAAGGCCATCGTGTTCTATATGGCTTTCTTCCCGCTGTTTGTCGATCCGGCCCTGCACCAGGGCCTGAAGACTTTCGCCGTGATGGCGGCCACGATTGCGGCCMTGACTTTCTTGTATGGCCTGACCTCGGTCATGATCACCTATCACCTGGCGGAGCGCATACGCGCCAACCCGAAAATCACGGCGGTCCTCAACAAGCTGGCCGGCGTTTTCCTGATCGGCTTCGGCCTCAAGCTCGCGGTCTCCAAATA
>NZ_JBFUCA010000287.1:0-5520 GCF_056405475.1 Polaromonas sp. P1_G4 | reverse complement strand
TCATTGGGCAGCACGCCGATCCATATCTTGCCGATGACGGGGCAGAAATGGTGGGAGCAGGCGCTGCGAACCGTGATCGGCCCGACGATCATCAGCTCGTTGAGGTGCTCGGCGTTAGGGAATTCGGTGATGGTGGGAGGCGCTACATAGCGGCCCTTGAACACCTCGTTGAGGTACATCTTGGCCACGCGGCGCGCGGTGTTGTTGGTGTTGTGATCGCCGTCAGTGTCGATCACCAGGCTGTCAAGCACGCCCTGCATCTTGCCGGTCACTTCATCGAGCAGCTTTTCCAGCTCGCCCGGTTCAATGAACTTGGCGATGTTGTCGTTGGCGTGAAAGCGCTTGCGAGCCTGGGCCAGGCGTTCGCGGATCTTGACGGAGACGGGTGTGCCCTCGTCGGTCGCGTCCTGGGGGGGCGTATCGGATTTCATAAGCATGCCAGATATTACCAGTCCGCCCTTAAACCGTCTTGTCCGGAATTTGATAAGGTTTTTGGCCTCCAGCCCTTTCCTCATGAGCGCAAGCAGCTATCAAATTAATAGCTAACGACATGAAGGCCGGGCTGGCGCAGGACGCCTCAATAGCGCTGGCCTGCCACCAGCAGCGCCAGCCGCACCAGGGCATAGGCTATCCAGCCTCGCAGCCGCAGGCCAAAGGGGCGATGGCTGTGGTCGGCCGGCTCCATGCGCCGCCCCTGTTTCACCATGGCCTCGCGCACAATACCCGCCAGGCTTTCGGCAAAGGCCTTGTCCTCAACCACCACATTGGCCTCGCGGGCCAGCAGCAGGCTCAGGGGATCCAGGTTGGAGGAGCCCACGGTGGCCCAATGCCCGTCCACCACAGCCACCTTGGCGTGCAGGAAACCGGCCTCGTATTCATGGATTTCCACGCCGGCCTCCAGCAAGGCGCCATAGAAGGGCCGGGCCGCATGGTATTGCATGAAGTACTCGTAGCGCCCCTGCAGCAGCAAGGTGACACGCACACCGCGCCTGGCCGCCCCGATGAGGGYGCGCCGCAGCTTGCCGCCCGGCAGAAAATAGGCGTTGGCAATGATGATTTCCCGGTGTGCCTTGYCAATGGCCCTGCGATAGGCGCGCTCGATGCTGCTACGGTTACGCAAGTTGTCGCGCAGGATCAGCGCCGCCTTGGGGCCGGCAACGCCAGACCCGTTACCCACCACGAGCGATGTGGTGCCAGTGCGCCCGCCGTACCCCGCCGCCCTGAACTTTTCCCATGCGGCAGCCATGTGGCGCTGCCGCGCGCTGTAACCGGCCTGCACACGCCACCACAGCAGCGCCATGGCATCGGCGGCCTCCTCCGCCAGCGGGCCGGTGGCAGCCACGGCGAAATCGACGCGCGGAGTCTGGAGCTCCCCGTGGTTGGGATCGTAGAAATCATCGAGCACATTGATGCCGCCGCAAAACACCGTGTGCTGGTCCACCACGCAGAGCTTGCGGTGCAGCCGGCGCCAGCGCTCGGGCAGCAGCAGGCCCAGACGGCTCAGGCCCGTCCCCAAGGGCGAGTACACGCACCAGTCGACTTTCGACGCCGCGAATTTTTCGCGCCACTCGGCAGGAAGAGGACCGGTGCCTATGCCGTCGACCAGCACCTGCACTGTGACGCCGCGCAGGGCCGCGCGAACCAGTGCTTCGGCGACATCCGCGCCGGCACCGTTGAAATCAAAAATATAGGTTTCCAGCTGAATCCAGGTCTGCGCCGCATCAAGGGCCTTGACGAGTGCGGGGAAAAAATCCCGGCCGCCCTGGAGCAACTGCAACGCACCGGACTTGTGGAGTGGAAACATGGCCAGCGGCTTTTTTTCCTGGAAGTATGGAGAGTTGACGGGAAGGTCCATTCCATTTGAACCGACTGGCCGGTGTTTGCCAATCCAGTGAGACGCCAAACTCACAAAGTGTTGCGCCTGCGCGCTGCGCGGCTCAAGCCATGAATTTCGGCAGGAGGAGCACCGCTTCCGCATTCGAAGGGGAAAAACACAGGTCGGCAGCGGCGTAGTGCGGCAGCCATTGCCAGGCGGTGTGCTCCCTGGGGCTGAGCTTTACATCGCAGGCCTGGGGCAAACACAGGCTGAAGACATGTTCGGTGTTGTGGGTGATGCCGGGCGCATACCTGGCTCGCCAGACTGGATAAATCTCGTAGACGTTGGACAGGCCCCAGTCGCGAAACTGGCCGGGCGCGGCTGCGATGCCGGTCTCTTCCAGCACCTCGCGCACCGCGGTCTGCAGCAAGGGTTCGCCCGCCGTGTCTTTGGAGCCCGTGACGCTCTGCCAGAACCCAGGGTTGTCGGTGCGCTCGATCAGCAGCACGTCCAGCTGCGGTGTGTGAATAACGACCAGCACAGACTCGGGGATCTTGAAAGGTTTCAAGGTGTCCCCCTTCCGGCTGGCGGGCATAGCGCGCCGTTTTAGACGGGCTGTGGATTACGCAGGCGGATGTGCAGTTCGCGCAACTGCTTTTCGTCCACCGGGCTCGGGGCATGCGTGAGCAAATCCTGGGCGCGCTGGGTTTTCGGAAAAGCGATCACGTCGCGGATCGAGTCGGCGCCTGTCATCATGGTGACGATGCGATCCAGGCCGAAGGCCAGGCCGCCGTGGGGCGGTGCGCCGTACTGCAATGCGTCCAGCAGGAAGCCGAACTTCTGCTGCGCTTCCTCCGGTCCGATCTTCAGGGCATTGAAGACCTTGCTCTGCACGTCCGCCTGGTGGATACGGACCGAGCCACCGCCCAGCTCCCAGCCATTGAGAACCATGTCGTATGCCTTGGCAATACAACGGCCCGGGTCGGTGTCCATCCAGTCTTCGTGCCCGTCTTTGGGTGCGGTAAACGGATGATGCACGGCGCTCCAGCGCTGGCCTTCCTCGTCAAATTCAAACATCGGGAAATCCACCACCCACAGCGGCTTCCAGCCCTTGGTGAAGAGGCCGGTTTTCTTGCCGAATTCGCTGTGGCCGACTTTGAGGCGCAACGCGCCGATGCTGTCGTTGACSACCTTGGCCTTGTCSGCRCCGAAGAAAAKGATGTCGCCGTTCTGGGCCCCGGTGCACTTGAGGATTTCCGCAATCGCCGCGTCATGGATGTTCTTGACGATGGGGCTTTGCAAGCCGTCGCGGCCCTTGGTGATGTCATTGACCTTGATCCAGGCCAGGCCCTTGGCACCGTAGATCTTGACGAACTCGGTGTAGCCGTCGATCTCGCCGCGGCTCATTTCGGACCCGCCGGGAACGCGCAGGGCAACCACACGGCCGCCGACAGTGGTGGCAGGCGTGCTGAAAACCTTGAAGTCCACGGTCGCCATGACTTCGGTGAGTTCCGTGAACTCCAGGTTCACGCGCAAATCGGGTTTGTCGGAACCGAAGCGGTGCATGGCTTCGCCATAGGCCATCACCGGAAATTCGCCCAGGTCGGTGTTGAGCACGGTCTTGAAAATGTTGCTGATCATGCCCTGGAACAGGTCACGGATGTCCTGCTCGCCCATGAAGGACGTCTCGATATCGATCTGTGTGAATTCGGGCTGGCGATCGGCACGCAGGTCTTCGTCACGGAAGCACTTGGTGATCTGGTAGTAGCGGTCGAAGCCTGCGACCATGAGCAACTGCTTGAACAGCTGCGGGCTTTGCGGCAGCGCGAAAAACATGCCTTCGTTGACGCGGCTGGGCACCAGGTAGTCGCGCGCGCCTTCGGGCGTGCTCTTGGTCAGCATCGGGGTTTCGATGTCGATGAAGCCGTTGGCGTCGAGGAACTTGCGCGTTTCCATGGCCACGCGGTAGCGCAGCATCAGGTTGTTCTGCATGTAGGGACGGCGCAAATCCAGCACGCGGTGCGTGAGGCGCGTCGTCTCAGACAGGTTGTCGTCGTCAAGCTGGAACGGCGGCGTCACGCTCGGGTTCAGCACGATCAGTTCGTGGCACAGCACCTCGACCTTGCCGCTTTTGAGGTTGTCGTTGGTCGTGCCTTCAGGGCGGGCCCGCACTACGCCTTTGACCTGCACGCAGAATTCGTTGCGCACGCCCTCGGCGGTTTTGAACATGTCGGCGCGGTCCGGGTCGCAGACCACCTGGACATAGCCTTCGCGGTCGCGTAAGTCGATGAAGATCACACCGCCATGGTCGCGGCGACGATTGACCCAGCCGCACAGGCTCACGGTTTGGCCCAGCAAGGCCTCGGTCACCAGACCGCAATAGTTCGAACGCATTTGGGAAACGATAGCCATAAAAATCTCGGACTTTCAGCGCCTCGCGCGCAGTGTTGCAATTTTCGCCGTTTACAGGGGAGGGGTCAGCGGCCGCGGTACAGGTTTGGAGGGCACCACGACGCCCATGGAAATCACGTAGGTCAAAGCCTCATCGACGCTCATCTGGAGCTCAATGCAGTCGCTTCTTTTCAGCATCACAAAATAGCCACCGGTGGGATTGGGCGTGGTGGGTACATAAACACTCAGGTAGTCGCCCTGCAGGTGATTGACCACATCGCCGCCGGGCAGCCCCGTCAGAAAGCCGATGGTCCAGACACCTTCACGCGGCCACTGCACCAGCAAGGCCTTGCGAAAGGCATTGCCATTTTCCGAGAACACCGTATCGGAGACCTGCTTTACGCTGGAATAAATGGAGCGGACGATGGGAATGCGGCTCAGGAATGAGTTGCCCCAGCGCACCAGTTTCTTGCCGAAGAAATTGCTGGCAACCGCGCCCATCAGCAGCACGATCAGCAGCGTCAGCAGCACGCCGAAACCGGGGATATGGAAACCCAGCAGCTTGTCGGGGTGCCAGGCGCCAGGAAGAATCAGYAGCGTCTGGTCCAGCGTGCCGACGATCCAGTCGAGCACCCACAGCGTGATGGCCAGGGGCACCAGCACCAACAGTCCGGCCAGAAGCCATCGGCGGATCGAAGCCATCACGAGGAAGTCTTGGAAGAGGAGTCGGTGGCCGAAGCCTTGGCGGGCGCGGCCGGCGCGGGAGCTGCTGCCGTGCTTGCCGGCGCGGCTGCGCCGGAATCGGCCGGCTTGCTGTCCGCACCGTTGCTGCTGGAAGCGCCGGCTTCGCCGCCGTCAGTCTTGGGCGCGGGCACGCCTGTGCTGTTGCCGCCGCGGAAGTCCGTCACGTACCAGCCCGAGCCCTTGAGCTGGAAACCCGCAGCCGTGACCTGCTTTTTGAATGCGGGTTCGCCGCATTGCGGACACACTGAGAGGGGCGCATCGGAGATTTTTTGCAGAACGTCCTTGGCATGCCCACAGGACTCGCATTTATAGGCGTAGATTGGCATAGTGCTTAAGGCTTTGAGGGGCTGTCCCCGGGGTATTCCCGGGAATATCCCGGGGAATTTGCCTGGAAAAGGCTCCCAGATGCAAAGCCTTCAATTATAGGCCGTTGAGACCTTCCCCGGCCGGCCCTAAAACACCCGCACCCGCAGGACAAACTGCATGGCAATCAACCCCAATACAAAGCCCAGACCGCCATAAATCAGGCTTTGCAGCAGTTTGTTGGTGCGCTTTTGCTCATACAGCAG
>NZ_JBFUCA010000286.1:0-5520 GCF_056405475.1 Polaromonas sp. P1_G4 | reverse complement strand
GGGCTGGATCACGCAGGTCGCGCCGGCGTCCACCACCACGTCGAGGCCGTCGCGGAAAGGGAAAAAAGCGTCGCTCGCCACTGCTGAGCCCTGCAGCGTCAGCCCGCCGTTGGCGGCCTTGATGGAGGCGATGCGAGCCGAATCGATGCGGCTCATCTGGCCGGCGCCGACGCCCAGTGTCATGCCGTCCTTGCAAAAGATGATGGCGTTGGACTTGACGTACTTCGCAACCTTCCAGGCAAACAGCATGTCATGCAGCTGCTCCTGCGTCGGCTGCAGCTTGCTGACGACTTTCAGGTCGCCGATGGCCAATTCGTGGTTGTCTGCGGTCTGCATCAACAGGCCCGAGCCAACGCGCTTGACGTCCATCAGGTTGCGGCCCTGCTTCCAGGCCGTGTCGCCGCCGGGCGGCAGGTCAATCTGCAAAATCCGCACGTTGACCTTGGTCTTGAACACTTCCAGCGCTTCGGGTGTGAAGGCAGGCGCCATCAGCACTTCGACAAACTGCTTGGAAATCTGCTGTGCGGCGCGCTCGTCGAGCGGGCAATTGAGGGCGATGATGCCGCCGAAGGCCGAAGTCGGGTCGGTCTTGAAGGCCTTGCTGTAGGCTTCAAGGCCGTCCTTGCCCACCGCCACGCCGCAAGGGTTGGCGTGCTTGACGATCACGCAGGCGGCGCCGTCCTTGATGAGGTCAAAACTCTTGACGCATTCCCAGGCGGCGTCGGCGTCGGCGATGTTGTTGTATGAGAGCTCTTTGCCCTGCAATTGTTTGGCCGTTACCAGCGAGCCGGGTGCGGGATACAGATCGCGGTACAGCGCAGCTTGCTGGTGCGAGTTTTCGCCGTAACGCAGGTCCTGCACTTTCACGAAACGCCCGTTGGCCTGGCCGGGGAACATACCGTGACTGCCGTCGGCCTGGATGCCTGAGAGATAGTCGCTGATCGCGCCGTCGTACTGGCTGATGCGGTTGAATGCCGCTACCGACAAGGCGAACTTGGTCTTGTCGGTCAGTTTGCCRCCGGTTTTCAATTCGGCCAGCACACCTTCATACTGCGAGGCATCGGTCAGCACGCCGACATCCTTCCAGTTCTTGGCCGCCGACCGCACCATCGCGGGGCCGCCGATGTCGATGTTTTCAATCGCGTCTTCCAGCGTGCAGCCGGGCTTGGCGACCGTCGACTCAAACGGATAAAGATTGACCACGAGCAAGTCGATGGTGTCAATGCCGTGGGTTGTCAGCGCCGCCATGTGCTCCGGCACATCGCGGCGGGCCAAAAGGCCGCCGTGAATCTTCGGGTGCAAGGTCTTGACGCGACCGTCGAGCATTTCCGGAAACCCGGTGTGATCGGCGACTTCGGTCACCGGGAGCCCGGCGTCAGCCAGCAGCTTGRCCGTGCCGCCCGTGGACAGCAGCTTGATGCCCAGGGCATGCAGCGCCTGCGCGAATTCGAGGATGCCGGTTTTGTCCGAAACGGAAATCAGTGCGTTCATTTTTGTCTTCTCTAAAGAGGATGGCCGGCGAAAGGGCCGGACCATGGGAGCGTGTTTTTTTATTTGATGAGCTTGTGCTCAACCAGCTTCTTGCGCAGGGTGTTGCGGTTCAGGCCCAGCCATTCGGCGGCGCGCGACTGGTTTTGCTCGGCATGCTGCATGACAACTTCCAGCAGCGGTTTTTCCACCACCTTGACCATCATTTCGTACATGCCGTCGGGCTCGGTGCCACGCAGGTCCTTGAAATAGCCTTCCAGGCTGGTGCGTACGCACTCTTCGATATGTTTTTTGCTCATGCAGCAGCTTCTTCCTGATTTTCCTGATTTTTATCTTTGTTCGCCCGTGCCTGCACAGGCACGCCCTCGTCATCAACCTCGACGGCAGCAGCCGGAATCCGGTCCATCTGCGCCCCCAGCCCTTCAAAAAAAGCACTCACCGCCTTCAGTTGCGCTTCGCAGTCTTCCAGCAGGTTCATCTGCGCGCGAAACGCCTCACCACCGGGCAAGGTCTTCACATACCAGCCGATGTGTTTGCGCGCCGTCCGCACGCCGGTGTATTCACCGTACAAATCGTAGTGGTCACGCAAATGGTCCAGCAGCAGGCGTTCAACTTCCGCCACCAGCGGTGGCGCAAGATGCGTGCCGCTTGAAAGGAAATGTGAAATCTCGCGAAAAATCCACGGACGCCCCTGCGCAGCGCGGCCAATCATCACGGCATCGACACCGGTATACGCCAGCACATCACGCGCTTTTTCAGGGCTGGTGATATCGCCGTTGGCTACCACCGGAATGCGCAGCGCGGCTTTCACGGCGGCAATTGTGTCGTACTCGGCATGGCCTTTGTAGCCCTGCTCGCGCGTGCGGCCGTGCACGGTGATCATCTGCACGCCGGCACTTTCGGCGGCACGGGCAATCGCCAGGGCGTTCTTTTCAGCCTGGCACCAGCCCGTGCGCATCTTGAGCGTGACCGGCACATTGCGCGGTGCGCAGGCGGCCACCACCGCATCCACGATCTGCAGCGCCAGGGGTTCGTCCTGCATCAGCGCCGAGCCCGCCCACTTGTTGCAGACCTTCTTGGCCGGGCAGCCCATGTTGATGTCGATGATCTGCGCGCCGCGGTCGATGTTGTAGGCGGCGGCCTCGGCCATCATCTGCGCGTCGGTACCGGCAATCTGCACGGCGATCGGTGCGGCCTCACCTTCGTGGTTCGCACGGCGCGAAGTCTTCAGCGTATCCCACAGGTCGCGGCGAGAGGTCACCATTTCGCTGACCGCATAGCCCGCACCGAGCTTCTTGCTGAGCTGGCGGAACGGCCTGTCCGTGACACCAGCCATGGGCGCGACAAACAGGTTGTTCGCCAAAGCGTAAGGGCCGATGTTCATGGGAAGTGAGCGCTGCGAGGTTGCTGAAAAAGGAGGCACGATTGTACCTGCCCAAAATTTCAGCAATTGAAATTTGCACACGGAGTTGTAAGCGTCTTCCTGACAGGGTGGCTGGCCCGTCATGCCTATACTCAAATAGATATATGGAAGCCTGGATTCACCGCCTGATAGAACTTTTGGCCCTGCCCGAATACGGCTTGAGCACGGTGTTTGTGGTTTCCTTCATCTCGGCCACGCTGTTGCCGCTGGGCTCGGAGCCGGTGGTCTTCGGCCTGGTCAAGCTCAACCCCGCCATGTTCTGGCCCGCTGTGCTGGTAGCAACTGCGGGCAACACGCTGGGCGGTGCGCTCGACTGGTGGATGGGTTACGGCGCCCACAAGGTGGTGGACAAATACCAGCATTCATCGCATCACGGCCGTGCGGTCCGATGGCTGGAGAAACTCGGCCCCAAGGCCTGCCTGCTGGCCTGGTTGCCGGTGGTCGGAGACCCGCTGTGCGCGGTCGCGGGTTGGCTCAAGTTTCCGTTCTGGCCCTGCCTGGCTTACATGGCGGTCGGCAAATTTTTGCGCTACTTTTTGATGACCGGCAGCCTGATCTGGGCCTTTCCCGGCGTGGTGACCGGATAGGCACCAGAAGAAGAATCAGAAGAAGGATCAGAAGCGTTCGTGTGGCAGCAGGTAGCGCCACTGACCGGGTTGCAGCTGGCTCATCGCCACACGGCCGATACGCAGCCGTTTCATGCCTAGCACCTGCAGGCCGACGCTCTCGCACATGTAGGCAATCTGCCCCGGGACTTCACCCTTGAGGGCAAAGCGCAAGCGCTTTTCGCTTTGCCAGCTCACCTTGGCCGGCGGCAACAAAACACCCTTGAAGGTAAACCCGTGGTCCACCCGGTTCAGCCGGTCCAGCCCGCCGGGTTTGATGTCACCGCTGACATCGACGATCACTTCGTGTTCCATCACGCGGGCATCTTCACGCAGCTTGCGCACCACGCGCCAGTCCTGCGTCAGCACGACCAATCCGCTGGCAGGTGTTGCCAGCGGCGTCACCAGTTCCACCGTGGAGAAATGCTTCTTGAGCGGCCGGATGCCAGAGCGGTCGTCAGGCGATTGTGTGGCGGCCGACAGCAACCGGGCCACCTGCGCCGCGCCGCCATCGGAACTCGCGTCCTGGCCAGCCGGCTTGTGCAGCAGCAAAGTCACCGGTGTCATCGCCAGCAGGCTCGCATCCTTGTCCAGCACGATGGCCTGGCCCGACACCCGGAACTGGGGCTCTTCGACAGTCACCCCGTCAACAGTGACCCAGCCGCCTTCGATGTACTGCTCGGCTTCGCGGCGTGAACAGGACAGCATTTCAGCCAGGCGTTTGGCAAGGCGAACGGGTTCTGTCATCGCGGCGTGGCCTTCATGGCGGGTCAAGCGTGGATGAGAAATCAGCCTTGGGCCGCCACCACACCGATTTCCACGTGGTACTGCGGCGCCGCCAGGCGCGGGCTCATGACCGTGGCACGTGCGGGCGTGGCGCCGGGCACCACCCAGGTTTCCCAGGCACGGTTCATTTCACCGAAGCTGTCCATATCGGTCAACCAGATGGTGGCGCTGAGCAGAAGCGACTTGTCGCTGCCGGCTGCTGCCAACAGGCGGTCGATATTGGCCAGGATGCTGAGGGTCTGTTCGTATACGCCGGAGCCGGCGTCGTTGCCGGCCACCTGGCCTGCCAGGTAAACGGTTTTGTTATGGATAACGGCCTGGGACATGCGTGGGCCGGTTTCGATGCGCTGGATGGACATGGTGTTCTCTTTCTTTCTCAAAGCGAGGGTTTCGGGGGGGATGGCCTGCTCTGGCAAGCCGGTAACGGGGCCGCCACCCGATGGTGCGGATCGTTCGTGAGGTATTGTGGCGCGACTTCTTCCATGATGCCGCCACCGTGATGTCCAGGCCTCGCAGTAAATCGGCCCCAGGTTACCCGGGGGCCCTGGCAACTCAGCTGCTGAACAGGAAGTTCATCACGTCGCCATCCTTGACGACGTATTCCTTGCCTTCACTGCGCATCTTGCCGGCATCTTTGGCGCCCTGCTCGCCTTTGTAGGCGATGAAATCGGCAAACGCAATCGTCTGGGCGCGGATGTAGCCCTTTTCAAAATCGGTGTGAATGACGCCCGCGGCTTGCGGACCGGTGTCGCCCACGTGGATGGTCCAGGCGCGCACTTCCTTCACGCCCGCGGTGAAATAGGTCTGCAGGCCCAGCAGCTTGTATGCCGCCAGGATGAGGCGGTTGAGCCCCGGCTCATCCTGGCCGATCTCCGCGAGGAACATCTTTTTGTCCTCTTCCTCCATGTCGGCCATCTCGGCTTCCATCTTGGCGCAGATCGCCACGACCGGCGCCTTTTGCTCTGCCGCGTAAGCCTTGAGGCGGTCCAGGAAGGGGTTGTTCTCAAAACCGTCCTCGGCCACGTTGGCCACAAACATGGCCGGCTTGGCGGTGATCAGGAAAAACTGGCCGAGCAGCGGCAGTTCCTCCTTGCTGAAGTCCACAGTGCGCACCGGTTTGCCTTCATTGAGCGCGGCCTGGCATTTCTCCAGGATGGCAACCAGCTTGACAGACTCCTTGTCGCCCGAGCGGGCCGTCTTGGTCACGCGGTGCAGGGC
>NZ_JBFUCA010000285.1:0-5530 GCF_056405475.1 Polaromonas sp. P1_G4 | reverse complement strand
ACATACACATGGCAGTTGCCGTCCAGGTGCTTGATGACCGGCACCTTGGCATCGCGGCTGATGCGCTCGATCAGGCCTTTGCCGCCGCGCGGGATGATCACGTCCACATACTGCGGCATGGCGATCAGGTGGCCTACGGCTTCGCGGTCGGTGGTCGGCACCAGTTGCACGGCATCGGCGGGCAGGCCGGCGTCAATCAGCGCCTGTTGCACCAGCGCAGCCAGCGCCTTGTTCGACTCAATCGCTTCAGAGCCGCCGCGCAGGATACAGGCGTTGCCACTTTTGATGGCCAGCGACGCGGCTTCAATCGTCACATTCGGCCGGCTCTCGTAAATCATGCCGAACACGCCAATCGGCACGCGCATCTGCCCCACGCGGATGCCGCTGGGCTGCTCCTTCATGCCGATGATGTCGCCAATCACGTCGGGCATCACGGCCAGCTGCTCGCAGCCCACCGCCACGGTTTCAATGATTTTGGGGGTGAGCTTGAGGCGGTCCAGCATGGGCCCGGCCAGGCCGGCCGCTTTTGCGCGTTCCAGGTCCAGGGTGTTGGCTGTTTGCAATGGTTCGATCTGGCTGCGCAGCAAGCTGGCCAAACCCAAAAGCGCTCTGTTTTTGATAGCTGCTTGCGCCCGTGCCATAAGGGCGGAAGCTACTTTTGCCTGTGAACCCATGGCCTGCATCAGGTCCGAGACGTCGCTGCGGGCAGCCAGGGCGGTGGGGGAGTCGGGCGCGTTCATCCTGCCATTTTGCCTCTAATCATGGCTGGGAGCCTGTCGGGCTTGGGGCGTCGAAAGCGAAAATCGGCTCCAGCGAGGACAGTTTTTGCAGGGTTTGCAGGCCCATAGCCCAGCTATGGGACAAAAAGACGGCGAAAAATGGACCGCTGCGGTCGATTTGCAGCCGACGATTCCCAAGTCCGACAGGCTCCTGGAGATCAGTTGCCGGAGCGAACACCGCGGCGCTGCATCATGTCCTGGCTCATGGCCTGTAGGGCTTGCGTCGTCAGCACCACCTGCGCAGCAGGGTAGGCAAGACGGTCTTCGTCCGCCAGGTGCCGTTCGTACAGGCCGGCGAAGTGGTCCAGTGCCGCCGTCTGGGTCGCAGTCAGCGCAGCCCCATCAGCCACCGGACTCTCAGCGATCTCGTGCAGCGCGCTGCGCGCCGGGGGCCAGGCCGTATCCATGTCCCGGTGGTCCTGTAAAAGGCGCTGCACCAGGGTGCGCAGGCCGGCATCCGGCCCGGCCAGCAATGGCGGGAACACATGCCGCTCTTCATCCTGGTGATGCAGCGGTGCGGCAAGGTCGAAGTAGCGCATCACATCACGTGCCGCCTGGCGCGCAGACTCGTCACGGCCGTGTTCAAGCAGGTGCTGCTGCAGGCGCGCCAGCAGCACGAGCATGCGTTCCACCCGCTCATGGCAGGCGGCCAGCATGTCGAAAGGCGCCTCGAATCCGGCACCCGGTGCATGCACGCCGGGCAAGGAAGCAGGCCGCGTGACCCGGCGCACCATGCCCATATCAGCCGAACTGCACGGGCTGACCCTGCGGGTCAAACGGAATAAACGCCCCGATCTGGCCCTGCTTGATGGACTCGACCATGCGCTGCAGTGGTTCTTCCGCATCTTCGGTGGTCGGCGCACGGTTCACTGAGCCCGACATGGCCGCGGCAAACACCAGGCCCCAGTTGTGGCCGAACTGGCTGGACTCCTGCACCAGGGCGGCAAACGAACTCAGGTCCTCCGGGCGCTTGTCGACACACATCAGCGGGACCAGCGCGCCGCCCTGGCCGGCCTCAAAACGTTTACGTTGCGCCGGGGTGCTGTCCTCGGGCAACTCAACACCGGTAAATACAAACAGCAGGCGCTGCGGTTCGGGTTGCGCGCGGGCGGCCTGCAGCAGGTCGTCAAAACTCAGAATGTCCATGGCTTGATCCAGTCACAGGAATTAAAAGGAATCCGCCGGCCCGGATCCCGGTGCGGCGCTGTCGGCAGAAAGGCTGCTTACAAAATCAGAAGGCACCGGCCTCAGGCGGGCGGGCTTGCGCGACTGGGCGGTGCCCATGCTGACAAAACACAGGGCATATTCACCGCCTGCCAGGCCAAACAGCCGGCGCAGCCCCCCGGACTTCAGCGCCTTGCCGCTGGTCAGTGACGAACCATAACCCAGGGCCGTGGCCATGAGCAGCATGTTCTGCACCGCACAGCCGGCCGAGACCAGGCGTTCAGCCAGGTCGATCCCGGCATCACCACACGCGCCATCGACCACGACCAGCATGAGCAAAGGGGCGCGGTGCGCTTTTTCGCGCGCCTGCGCAAGCTGTTCAGGGGTGGCTTGCGGGTCGCGTTCGACCAGCGCCGCACCGAAGACCGCGGCCAGTTGCGCGCGTGCCGCCTGCGGCACCAGCACAAAGCGCCAAGGCAGAAGCTGGCCATGGTCGGGCGCCGTGGCAGCGGCTCGCAAGATCATGTCGAGCTGCTTCGCATCGGGACCGGGTGCTACCAGCCGCTTCGGCAAAATGGTCTGGCGCGATTGCATGAGGGCTGCAGCCAACTGCGCCGGGTCGACGTCGGCCGCGGCGACTGCAGAGGGCTGACCGGGAAAGGCGAGCAGATTCATCAGTTCGCTTTCAGCTGGAGCGCTTATCGGCGTAAGGCTGATCCGCTCGCTTATTCACCCACACACTCCCAGATGGCCGCACTGGGTGCAATAGTCGCACCCATCCTTGCGGATCACGGCATGGGCACCGCATTCGCCGCACTTCTTGCCCGCCATCACCGGCGGGGCAAGCGCCATGTCAACCTGCGGCTCCACCACGGGTGTTGCCCCGGCAGCATGCTGCCCGGCCCGCCGCGCGATGATGTTCTGCACCGCATAAGCAATGGCCGCCACTTCAGAGTCGTGCCATAACGGAACACGCGTGCCGTCGGCCTTTTCGTAGGTTCCCAGCCGCACCGGGCCGCGGTCCCAGGCCACCTTGCGCATGTCGCTGAGCGCACGCTCAAGAAAACCACCGCGCGCGGCCAGCGAAAGCATGCGCATGCTGGAGGTGATCCACTGCTGCGACTCGCCGCTTTGTCCCACGGGCATGAAAAATTCGATCGCACGCTCGACCGTGCCATCCCCCATGGCGGCCGGCACAGGCAAAAAGGACACCACGATATAGAGCGTCTTGCGCCCTTCCTGGGTCCAGTAATCCACTTTTTCCGCCACCGCCGACAACGCGCCCTTGGGCCGGCTCTCGATCACCGTGCGCATTGGGTCCACAGCGGGCGCGGCGGCCGGCATGGCCGCGGGGTCCGCATGGGTTTCCAGAACCGAACCGAGAATGGCGTTGGGCCGGTAGGTGGCCAGGCCCTTGAGTTTTGCGCGCCAGGCCTGCTGGTACAGGCCCTTGAAGTCTTCGTAGGCGTAGTCCGCCGGCACATTGACGGTTTTGGAGATCGCCGTGTCCACAAACGGCTGCACCGCTTCCATCATGCCAATGTGGCTGTCTGCCGACATCTCCAGCGCCGAGACAAAGTAACCAGGCAACTTGTCCACGTCACCGCCAAGTTCGCGGTACAGGCGCCATGCATGGTCTTCCACGGCGTACTCGGTGGTGCTGCCGTCAGACTCACGTTTCTTGCGCCGGTACATCCAGGAAAACGGCGGCTCGATGCCGTTCGATGCATTGTCGGCAAAGGCYAGGCTGACCGTACCGGTGGGTGCAATTGAGAGCAGGTGACTGTTGCGGATGCCGTTCGCGCGGATGGCCTGCTGCAAGGCGGCAGGCAGCCGGCTGGCAAAGGTCCCTGCAGCAAGGTAGCCCTCGACATCGAACTTCGGGAACGCGCCCTTTTCCTTCGCGAGTGCCACCGAAGCCGCGTAGGCAGCATCGCGCATGCTCACGGCAATGCGCGCGGCCATCTCGCGTCCCTCGGGCGCGTCGTAGCGCAGGCATAGCATGGCCAGTGCATTGCCCAGCCCGGTGAAACCGACGCCAATACGGCGCTTGGCGGCGGACTCGGCCTGTTGTTGCGGCAGGGGCCAGAAGGTGACGTCCAGCACGTTATCGAGCGCACGCACCTGGGTCGCCACTGATTTCGAGAAGGCTTCGAAATCAAAGGCCGGCACGCCGTTGAAGCCAAAGGGGTGGCGCACAAAACGCGTGAGGATGATGGGCCCGAGGTCGCAACAGCCATAGGGTGGAAGCGGTTGCTCGCCGCAGGGATTGGTCGCTGCGATGTCTTCGCAATAACGCAGGTTGTTGTCCTGGTTGATGTGGTCCAGGAACAGGATGCCGGGCTCGGCGAAATCGTAGGCCGAGCGCATCACGGTGTCCCACAACTCGCGCGCGGCTACCGTCTGGTAGACCCACAGGCCGTCCGCGCRCTGGAAGGCGCCTTGCGCAACCAGTGAAGCGCCGGGTTTGGCCTTGTGCACTAGTTCCCAGGGCTGGTCTTCGGCGAGCGCGCGCATGAAGGTGTCAGGCATGCCGACCGAGACATTGAAGTTGTTCCAGCGCCCAGGCGCGCGCTTGGCGGTGATGAACTCGTGCACATCCGGGTGATCGATGCGCAGCACGCCCATCTGCGCACCACGCCGCGCACCAGCGCTCTCCACAGTGGAGCAGGACTGGTCAAAGACGTTGATGTAGCTGCAAGGACCGGAGGCCATGGACGCGGTACCCTTGACCTCAGCGCCACGCGGACGGATGCGTGAAAAATCGTAACCCACGCCGCCGCCGCGCCGCATGGTTTCGGCGGCCTCGCGCAGTGCCTCGTAGATGCCGGGATAACCGCCGTCATCGACACCCTGGATGCAGTCACCCACAGGTTGCACAAAGCAGTTGATCAGCGTGGCCTGGATGGAAGTGCCGGCCGCGCTCATGATGCGGCCTGCACCAATTGCCCCTGCGTGCAGGTTCTCGAGGAACAGCGCTTCGTGCTGGGCACGCTCCGCCTCGGGCTCGACCGAGGCCAGGGCGCGCGCCACACGTCGGTACAAATCCTCCACACCTGTCTCGCCGGGTTTGAGGTATTTTTCCTTCAGCACGTCCTGGCTGATGGGCTGGGTGGCCGTCATGTCTTGCGGCCGGCCAAACTGATCACGTTTCATGCGGGTGCTCCTGCTGGCCGAACTCCGCCGAGCAGCCATTGCATTAATTCTTGCACCGAACGGATCTGGTCGCCAAACGGCAACCGGGCGGCACCACGGAAGAAAAGGCCTTTGTGGATGTCGCCCTCGAAGGCATGCCCGAGTTGTTGGTCGATACAGAACTGGCCCATGCCGGCCACGCCATCGCGCAGGCCGCAATGGGTGAGGCAGTCGAACGACATGTTGCATTTGGCCTTGACATGGGCCGCCGCCTGGAGCCGGGCTTCCAGCCGCAGGTATTTGTCCAGCCATGGCGTTCGCACGGCGCGGGCGGGCAAGCCGGCCACGCTGATGAACTCCACCAGGTCTTCGGGTTTCGCCTCGGCCAGCACCTTCTTGAAGGCGGGATCGGCATCACACTCCCGGGTGACGGCAAAGGCCGTGCCAAGCTG
>NZ_JBFUCA010000284.1:0-5535 GCF_056405475.1 Polaromonas sp. P1_G4 | reverse complement strand
GTGCAGTGGCGCAACCCGGTCATGTTTGTCGTCTATATCGGCAGCATTCTCACGACCTTGCTGGGCCTGCAGGCCCTGCAGGGGCAGGGCGAAGCACCGGCCGGATTTATCTTTGCCGTGGCCGTCTGGCTGTGGTTCACCGTGTTGTTCGCCAACTTCGCCGAAGCCTTGGCCGAAGGCCGTAGCAAGGCACAAGCCGCATCGCTGCGGAGCCTGAAAAAAAGCACCTGGGCCAAGAAGCTCAAGGAGCCCCGGCATGGTTCCACATTCCTGCCGCAAGAAGCTGAAAATCTTAGAAAAGGAGACGTGGTGCTGGTCGATGCCGGCGACATGGTTCCGTTGGACGGAGAAGTGATTGAAGGCGTGGCCTCGGTCGACGAAAGTGCCATCACCGGCGAATCGGCCCCGGTGGTGCGCGAGTCGGGCGGCGACTTCTCCGCAGTGACCGGCGGCACACGCGTGCTGTCCGACTGGCTGGTGGTACGCATCACGGTCAACCCTGGCGAATCCTTCCTGGACCGCATGATCAGCATGGTCGAAGGCGCCAAACGGCAGAAGACGCCCAATGAAATCGCACTGACCATCCTGTTGGTGGCGCTGACCATCGTCTTCCTGGTGGTCACGGTCACCTTGCTGCCCTTCTCAGTGTTCAGCGTGGGCGCGGTGGGGGCGGGCACGGTGGTGAGCATCACTGCACTGGTGGCCTTGCTGGTCTGCCTGATCCCGACCACGATTGGCGGCCTGCTGTCGGCCGTGGGTGTGGCCGGCATGAGCCGCATGATGCAGGCCAATGTCATCGCCACGTCGGGCCGCGCGGTTGAGGCTGCCGGCGACGTGGATGTGCTGCTGCTGGACAAGACCGGCACCATCACCCACGGCAACCGCCAGGCTTCGAGCTTTTTGCCCGCACCCGGCGTGTCTGAAAAAGCGCTCGCCACCTGCGCCATGCAGGCCTCCTATGCCGATGAAACGCCGGAGGGCCGCAGCATCGTGGCGCTGGCCTTGAAGCTGGCCGTGAGCCAGTCGCCCATGCAGGCCGTGACTGAGGTTCCCTTTACCGCGCAAACCCGCATGAGCGGAATGGACGCCTTGAACCCCGATGGAAGCAAGCGGCAACTGCGCAAAGGTGCGGTCGATGCGATTCGCAAGCATGTGGAAGCACTGGGCGGAACCGTTCCGGCTGAAGTTTTGCGTGCTTCAGATGACGTGTCGCGCCGCGGCAGCACGCCGCTGGCCGTGGCCGACGGCAGTACGGTGTTGGGCATCGTGGAGCTGAAAGACATTGTCAAGGCCGGCATCAAGGAACGCTTCGGCGAATTGCGCCGCATGGGCATCAAGACGGTGATGATCACCGGCGACAACAAGCTCACGGCTGCCGCCATCGCCGCCGAGGCGGGTGTTGACGACTTCCTGGCCGAGGCCACGCCCGAAGACAAGCTGAAGCTGATACGCCAATACCAGGCCGAAGGCCGACTGGTGGCAATGACGGGCGACGGCACCAATGACGCACCAGCCCTGGCCCAGGCCGACGTGGCGGTCGCCATGAACAGCGGTACCCAGGCCGCCAAGGAGGCCGGCAACATGGTGGATCTCGACTCCAACCCCACCAAGCTGCTGGAGATCGTGGAAACCGGCAAGGCCCTGCTGATGACGCGCGGCTCGCTCACCACGTTTTCAATAGCCAACGACGTGGCCAAGTACTTCGCCATCATTCCGGCGATCTTTGTGACCACTTACCCGCAACTGGCCGCGCTCAATGTGATGCGACTGGGCAGCCCGTCGTCGGCGATTTTGTCGGCGGTGATTTTCAACGCGCTGATCATCATGTTCCTGATCCCGCTCGCGCTCAAGGGTGTGAAATACCGCGCTGTGGGCGCCGCCACGCTGCTGCGCCGCAACCTGCTTATTTACGGCCTGGGCGGCCTCATCGTGCCCTTTATCGGCATCAAGGCGATTGACCTGCTGCTGGTAGCACTGAACCTCGCCTGAACACCTGCATATCAAGGAATCCTCATGACAAATATTCTTCGCCCCGCAATTGTGATGTTCGCTGTGCTGACCCTGGTCACCGGCGTGGCTTATCCCCTGGTGGTGACCGGCGCCGCGCAATCGTTGTTTCCGGCGCAGGCCGGCGGCAGCCTGATCCAGCGTGACGRCAAGGTTGTCGGCTCTTCGCTGATCGGGCAAAACTTCAGCGACCCCAAAAACTTCTGGGGCCGCCCATCGGCCACGGGGCCCATGCCTTACAACGCATCGGCTTCCAGCGGCTCCAACCAGGGCCCGCTGAATCCTGCGCTGGTCGACGCGGTCAAGGGCCGTGTCGAAGCGCTGAAAGCGGCCGATCCGGGCAACACGGCCCAGGTGCCGGTGGACTTGGTCACGGCGTCTGCCAGTGGGCTGGACCCGCACATCAGCCCGGCTGCGGCGCGCTACCAGGAGGCCCGCGTTGCTAAAGCACGCGGCCTGGCGCCTGAGAAGGTGCAGTCCCTGGTCGAACAGCACACCGGGCAACCCTTGCTGGGATTTCTGGGTGAGGCCCAGGTGAATGTGCTGCAACTCAACCTCGCGCTGGAAGCGCTTCGTTAAGAGAAATTTCCATGGACTCTGATCTTCTGCGGGTCTTGTGTGCGCTGGCCGCCTTTGGCGTGCCGTTGGCGGTGGCCTGGTGGATCGCAGGCCGCGGTGAAAGGCAGGAGTCCGGCATGCCAAAAGATGGCGAGTCAGGCGAACAGGAAGAACACACCCGGTGTTACCCTTTGCGAGGCGATCTTTGAAACTTTTGAATCACCCAGTAATAGCGCAACGGCATGGCCAGTTTTCCCGACTCCCGCCCTGACCCCGACGAGCTTCTCGACCGCCTGCGCGGCGAGGAAGAAAGAGCGCGCCGCGGCCGTTTGCGCATCTACTTCGGCGCCAGCGCCGGTGTGGGCAAAACCTACGCCATGCTCAGCGCCGCGCAGCGCGAGCGCAAGACCGGGCGCGATGTGCTGGTCGGCGTGGTCGAAACGCATGGCCGCAGCGAAACCATGGAATTGCTGGCCGGGCTTGAGCAGTTGCCCCTGCAGGAGGTGGCCTACCGCGGGCACAGGTTGAAAGAGTTCGACCTGGACGCGGCGCTGGCGCGCAGGCCGTCGCTGTTGCTGGTCGACGAGCTCGCCCACAGCAATGTCGAGGGGTCGCGCCACGCCAAGCGCTGGCAGGACGTGCAGGAGTTGCTGGAAGCCGGCATCGACGTCTGGTCGGCGGTCAACGTGCAGCACCTGGAAAGCCTCAACGGCACGGTGGGAGCCATCACCGGTATACGCGTGCATGAAACCGTACCGGACACGGTGCTGGACGGCGCCGATGAAATCATTTTGGTTGACGTCACGCCCGACGAGCTGATGGCACGGCTGAAGGCCGGCAAGGTCTACCTGCCGCAGCAGGCTGAGCGCGCGGCGCAGAATTTCTTCCGCAAGGGCAATCTGATCGCGCTGCGTGAGATCGCGCTCAGGCGCACGGCCGAGCATGTGGAAGACGACGTGCGCAGTTACCGCGTCGAGAAGTCCATCTCCCCGGTCTGGAACACCGAAGGCGCCATCCTCGCCTGCATAGGCCCGCGCGAAGGGGCCGAGCAGACCGTGCGCACGGCGGCGCGCCTGGCCGGCCAGCTCAATGTGCGCTGGCATGCGGCTTATGTGGAAACGCCGCGCCTGCAGCTTCTCGAGGTCGCCAGGCGCGACCGCATCCTCGCCGTCATCCAGCTGGCCGAAGAGCTGGGGGCTGCCACGGCGGTGTTGACCGGCAGCGATGCCGCGGCCGAACTGGTGGCGCAGGCACAGCAGCTCAACTGCGCCACGCTGGTAGTGGGGCGCCCGCAACTGCCGGGCTGGCGCGCGCTGTGGGCCGGCTCCACCATGACGCGCCGGCTGGCGACGCTGGCGCCTACCCTGGACATCGTGGAAGTGGGCCACGCCGACAGCGCGCGGCGACTGGCGCGCGCCGTGCAGCGTTCTGCCGACGATGACGAGGCTGCGGCCTGGCAGGAGAGCGTGCCGCGATACGCATGGGCTGCGGCCAGCAGCGCAGCCGTCACCGTGCTGGCTTTGCCCTTGCTCAGCTTTTTTGACCTCGCCAACATCGTGATGCTGTTTTTGCTCGGTACGGTGCTGGTGGCGTTGAAGTTCGGGCGTGGACCGGCGGCGCTGGCGGCCTTTCTCAATGTGGCGGCGTTTGACTTTTTCTTCGTTGCGCCGCGCCTGTCGTTTGCCGTCAGCGACGTGCAGTACCTGTTGACCTTCGGTGTCATGCTGGTGGTGGGGTTGCTGACCGGGCAGCTCACGGCGGGCCTGCGTTTTCAGGCGCGCATCGCGGCCAGCCGTGAGCGCCGCGCGCAGTCGCTGTTCGAGCTCACGCGCGACCTGTCGGCGGCGCTGCTGAGTGAGCAGGTCATTGAACTCGGCGAAGCGGCCGCGCAGCGCAACTTCGGCGGGCAGGCTCTGGTGATGGTGACCGACAGCCACGACCAGTTGCTTTCGCCCGCCAAACCGCCCGCGGATTTCGATGCCAGCGTGGCCGACTGGGTGTTCCGCAACGAACAGCCGGCGGGGCTGGCCACCGCCACCTTGTCAGCCCAGGCATGGCATTACATCCCGCTCAAGGCGCCGATGCGCGTGCGTGGCGTGCTGGCGCTCAAGCCTGCGCAGGCGCGCTGGCTGCTGATTCCCGAGCAGATGCAGCAGCTCGAAACCCTGGCGCGGCAGATCGCCATCGCGCAGGAGCGCGTGCACTATGTCGAGGTGGCCCAGCAGGCGGTGGTGCAGATGGAGTCCGAAAAACTGCGCAACATGCTGCTGGCGGCGATTTCGCACGATGTGCGCACGCCGTTGACCGCACTGATCGGCCTGGCCGACTCCTTGCAGCGCACGGCGCCGCCACTTAGCGACGAACAGTCGCAGGCGGCGCGCGCCATCGCCGGCGAAGCGCGCCACCTGAGCGCGCTGGTCAACAACCTGCTGGATATGGCACGGCTGCAAAGCGGGGCCGTTAACTTGCGGAGTGAGTGGCAGTCGGTCGAGGAAATCGTTGGTTCGGCGATCCGCCAGGCGCAGCATGCGCTGGCCGGCAAGGCTATCACGGCGGCGCTACCCGCCGATCTGCCACTGGTCGAATTTGACGCGGTGCTGATGGAACGTGTGCTGGTCAACCTGCTGGAAAACGCTGCCAAGTACGGGCAGCCGCCCATAGAGGTTAGCGCGGAGACGACGGAGCAGTCGCTGCGGCTGGCGGTGCGTGACCATGGGCTCGGCCTGCCCGCCCGCCTCAAGGGCCGGGAGCATGAGCTGTTCGAGAAGTTCACGCGCGGCGAGGCCGAGTCGGCCACGCCGGGCGTGGGGCTGGGCCTGGCCATCTGTCAGGCAGTGGTGCAGGCGCACCGCGGGCAAATCACGGCCGCCAATGCGCCGGGCGGTGGTGCAGAATTCACCATCACCCTGCCGCGCCGCCCGCCGCCGCATGGCCTGCCCGAAACCGCCTGACCTTTCTTCTTCTTTACCC